>JANWXR010000001.1:23780-42510 GCA_025057205.1 Anaerolineales bacterium
ATGGCGCTGGCTGCTGGCGCTGCCGCTTGCCGTGCCGGCCTATGTGGCGGCCGCGTGCTGGCTCATCGTCTTCCGGCGCGGCGGCCTGCTGGAGACCGTCTATCGCCAATGGACGGGCGCGCCCCTCGGCAGCTTGCCGTTGCCCGATTTGTACACCCTCCCCGGCGCTGCGCTCATCATCAGCCTGTGCGTCTTCCCCTACGTCTATCTACCGGCTGCCTCAGCGTTGCGTTCTATCAGCCGCTCACTGGAGGACGCTGCGCGGGTGGCGGGCCGCTCGGCGTGGGGAACGTTCCGTGAGGTCACACTACCCCTCATCCTGCCGGCAGTGACCGCCGGCGCCTTGCTGGTGGGGCTGTACGTGCTTTCGGACTTTGGCACGGTGGTGCTCCTGCAATATCGCACCTTTACGGTCTCGATTTTCCGCCAGTTCGCCGGGCAGACGGACCGCGCCGCAGCCTCTATTCTTAGCCTGTTTCTCATCGGCCTGACGCTGCCACTGGTGCTCGGCGAGCTACGCCTCAATCGCCGCGAGCGCCGCCTGAACGTCGGCCAGACCCGGAGGCCGCCGGAGGTGCTCAGGCTGAACGGCTGGCGCTGGCCGGCGCTGGGCGCTGTGACGCTCGTAGCGGGCTTGGCTTTGTTCTTCCCCTTTGCGGTGCTGAGCGGCCAGACGTTGCAGGGCCTTCTCTTCCCGACGGAGGTTGACCGCATCTGGTCGGTGGGCAACGAAGGGGTGTGGGTGCATGGCCGGAACAGCGTCATGGTGGCCGGCACGGCGGCGACCTTGGCGCTGGCGCTCGCCTTTGCGCCGGTGTACCTGGACGCGCGCTTCCCTTCGCGCTGGACGCGCCTGCTACTGGCTGCGTGTAAAATGCCCTACGCCTTGCCGGGCCTCATCGCCGGCCTCAGTTTCGTCATGTTTCTCAATCAATGGGTCAATTTCCTTTACGGCACGGTTGCCGCCCTCGTCCTCGCCTTCACCTTTCGGCTGATGCCGCAGGCTCTTGCCACCAACGAGGCCGTTCTGCGGAGCGTGCCGCTTTCCCTGGAGCAGGCCGCGCGGACGCTGGGCCAGACCGGGTGGGGGGCGTTTTGGCGCGTCACTCTGCCGGTGGCTGCGCCGGGCGTGATTGCGAGCTGGGCGCTGGCCTTCATCGCTGCCATGAAGGAATTGCCGACGGCTATTCTGCTGCGCCCGCCCGGCTTCGATACCTTACCCGTCAGCATCTGGTCTGCCGCCGATGAACGCGTGTACACGCAGGCCGCGCCTCCTGCCCTGTTGCTCATCATGTTGACCCTGATTCCGCTCGCCTGGGTGTACTCCCGCCAGACGACGCCTGTCCGCGATCTGCCCGAATGACTGCCTCAACCTTTCTTATCGAATTGCGCAAGGTGAGCAAACGCTTCGGCTCGGTTGAGGCGGTGCGCGAGCTGTCGCTGGCCGTGCCTCGCGGCAGCCTGTTCGCCTTGCTGGGCGCGAGCGGTTGCGGCAAAACGACCGTGCTGCGGCTGGTCGCCGGGCTGGAAAAGCCGGATAGCGGCGAAGTGAAGTTGAATGGGCGCACGGTGGCCGCGCCGGGAGTATGGGTTCCGCCAGAGGCGCGGCGCGTGGGCATGGTCTTTCAAGATTACGCGCTTTTCCCGCACCTGACCGTTGCGGCCAACATCGCTTTCCCGCTCAACGGCGTCTCAAGCACCGACCGGCGTGTGCGGGTCGCCGAGCTGATGGCGCTCGTCGGGCTGGATGGACTGGGTGACCGTTATCCACATCAGCTCTCCGGTGGGCAGCAGCAGCGGGTGGCGCTGGCGCGCGCCCTGGCGCCGCGCCCGGAAATTGTCCTGCTCGATGAGCCATTCTCCAACCTCGATGCCGGCCTTCGCCAGTCCATGCGCGCCGAGGTGCGCGACATCCTGCGCCGGGCCGGAGCGACGACCATCTTCGTCACGCACGATCAGGAAGAAGCCCTGAGTCTGGCCGATATTGTGGCGGTGATGAACGCCGGCGCCATCGAGCAGGTTGGTGCGCCGGCGGAGTTGTTCGCGCTGCCGGCCACGCGCTTCGTGGCGGAGTTCCTCGGCGGGTCGTTCTTCCTGCCGGCGGTGGTCACCGCGCGCGGCGTGGAAACCGAAATCGGTTGCGCTGCGCAGGGCACGGCCTGGCCGCCGGGCATGGAAGTGGATATGCTGGTTCGGCCCGACGACCTGACGTTGCGGGTCGAGCCTGGCGGCGCGGCGCGCATCGAAAGCGGCGTGTTTCGTGGTGATGTGTACATCTATCAAGTGCGGCTGGCCTCCGGGCGCATGGTGCGTTGCTTCGGCCCCCACTTCGAGCGATACGCGCCCGGCACTGCGGTGACGGTCGAGCTTACGCCGGGCCATCCCCTGGCCTGCTTCCCCCGGCAAAAGACTGAGTCTCCTTCGTCATAACATCAGGCGCGCCAACCGCCTGACATATTGCGCACCAGGTCAAAGGACCTAACAGGTGATGCGAGAAATTTCGTGATTGCACAGCTTCGTGCGCGACGCCTATCAGGTCTGGCGTGCCGATTTTGGCGCTTCGCCGACAAACCTTTGTGTGTGCTCTAAACTACCTATCCCCTTCCGTTCCTCATTACTCTACTCACCTTACGCAGTGTACACGCAAAACATGTCAGCCGAACTCTAAGCGGACGGCGAGCGAAGCCGAAGCGGAAATCGAAGAGGGGCGGCGCGTTCCCTGACAATCTTTGCGTGCACACTGTGGCCCGCAGCCCCGTCACCTTGCTACCGCCTACCGACCGTGCTCTTGGGGTCTGCCACGAAGTCGCAGAGTCACGGCGAGATGCTTTAGGTGCCTCTGTGCCTACGTATCTCTGTGGTACGTTTCTTCAGTGTAACTCACAAATGACTGCACTGAAAAATCATTTGAACCGCGAAGAACGCTAGGAAAAACAAAAGCGAATCCTTGGCGCTGTCCGCCGCGCTCTTCACGGCTTCGTGGTGAGATCATAGTTTTTCAGTGGAGTCACAAATTGTCTTGCTCTTGGATGCGGGGAGGCAAGGTGATTCCCTTCGCGTCTTGGCCGCTTGGCGCGAGAGTCGCTTCAAACTCAGGGGAGTCGGGCTGGACGATAGGTCTCGATTGAGGGAGAGGGCAGTGCCCCCACGGGGATTCGAACCCCGGTTTTGGCCTTGAAAGGGCCACGTCCTGGTCCTCTAGACGATGGGGGCGTATCGCGTTGTCGTGCAACGCCTATCCCAGGCCGCGCGGAGTATACCACGCAGGTCGTGTTCTGTCAGTCATTGCACCGATTTCTACTCTCATCCTCCCCGCACTGCCTCCAGCTTCACTAGCGGCAGCGTCAACTCCTGGCCGGCGGTGGTGCGTACTTTGATCTGGTCACCATAGCGCTCGCCGAGGGTGTAATGCTGCGGGGCGTCGCTGTCGAAACGCTCCAGGATGGCGCGACGAATGATGTCGGCGCGGTCGGCGGCGCAGATGATGAGGAAGGTCTCCTCATCGGGGCGTCCCAGGAAGTCATCAGGGCGTCCCAGGGTGTTGAGGATACGGTTGAGCATCAGGGCAGTGTAGCGCAACAGGTCTACGCCGGCCAGCGCGCCGTACTGGTCGCGGAACTCGTGCAGGTGGCGCAGGCGGAACTCGAGCACGGCGCGGTCGGGGCGTTCGCGCGCTACCTTGACCTCGTCGCGTACCACTTGGCCGGTGGGCAGGCCGGTTTGCGGGTCGTTCAGGCTCTCGCGCTGGGCGCGCGCTACCGCGTTCTGTATGCGCAGGAACAGCTCTTCCAGATCGAAGGGCTTGGTGATGAAGTCATCGGCGCCGAGCTGCAGGCCGGTCAGCCGGTCCATCTTCTTGCTGCGCTGGGTGAGGAAGATGACAGGGATGTAGCGCGTGCGCGGGCTGGCACGGAAGTGCTGCAGGAGGGTGTAACCGTCCATGTCCGGCAGGCCCACGTCCAGCAGCAGCAGGTTGGGCAGCACCTCGCGCACGCTTTGCAGTGCACTTGCGCCGTCGCCGGCCACCGTTACCTTGTAACCGCGTGAACCGAGGAACAGCACCAGCATCTGCGCGATCTCTTCGTTGTCTTCGATGATGAGCAGGCGAGCATCACTCATGGTGGGTTTCACTCCTGAGTCCGCGGCAAAAACTATGATCTCACTGCAAAGCTGCAAAGAGCGCGAAGGCTTCGTCCTCATTTTCCTTCGCGTTCTTGGCGTCTTCGCGGTTCAGATCGCTTCTTTCAGTAGAGCCACTCCTGAAACGTCGCCCCATTGTAGTACAGCGGGCAGGCGGAGGCGGTTGGGATCCGTTGGCTGCTTGCCGGTGCGTTGGCCGTTGATGGGAGCGCGTCGGTCTTCTCACTGCTCGGCTTCTACTGCTTCCATTCTTTCACAAATGTGGCGCAGGTGCTTCCACTCGCGCCGGGCGCAGAAGATCTCGGCCAGCCGGGCGAGCGTTTCGGGCTGGGCGTTAGGGTGATGGATGTATTCGAGGTAGGCGCGGGCAGCTTCGTCGTCCATGCGGCCCGTTTTGAGCATGGTCAGCACCAGCGACTGGTTGAGCGGCGGTTCGTTGCGCAACTGGTCGGTGGTGTAGCGGGGTGTGACGGCGGCGGCGCGCTGGACGGAGGCGATGAACTCCTCCACGCTGAAAGGCTTCACCAGGTACTCCAGTGCGCCGGCCTCGCGCGCGGCGTCAATGCGTCCGTAAGCGTGGTCCACCGACATGATAAGGCAGCGGGTACGCGGGCTGACGCGCGCCAGCGCCTGCACCGTCTCCAGGCCGTTCATGCCGGGCATATGCAGGTCGAGCACGGCCACGTCCGGCTGCAGCTTGCGCGCCATCTCCAGCGCCTCGAAGCCGTCGCGGGCGATGGCGATGATGTCGAAATTACGCTCGTCGGCCAGCATGGCACGCACGTTGCGCCGGAAATCGGACGAGTCATCGGCGATGAGGAGTCGGAGTTTCGCCATAGACCCTAGTCCTGTTCAGTAAGCGGCGACCGTTGAGGCCGCCTCCATGATCGCGACGCCTGCGCTCGTGCCCAGCCGGTTGGCGCCGGCGGCGACCAGCGCCTGAGCGTCCGCCAGTGAACGGATGCCGCCGGCGGCTTTGACGCCCATCTTCGGGCCGACCGTCTCGCGCATCAGCGCCACGTCGGCTACGGTTGCGCCGCCGCCGGCGAAGCCGGTAGAGGTCTTGACAAAGTCTGCGCCGCACTTCTTCGCGATGCGGCAGGCGGCGCGTTTCTGGTCATCGGTCAGCAGCGCCGTCTCAAGGATGACTTTGAGCAGACCGCCGCCGGCCCGGACGGCTTTGACCACGGCGCGGATGTCGCGGGCCACAGTCGCTTCGTCGCCGCTCCGCAGCGCGCCGACGTTGATGACCATGTCAATTTCGCGCGCGCCCAGCTCCAGCGCGCGGGCGGCTTCGTAGGCCTTCACCTCCGGCAGGGTCGCGCCGAGCGGAAAGCCGGCAACCGTACAGACCGAAACGGAGGAGCGGCGCAGCAAACGCGCCGCCAGCTTAACGTAGGCCGGGTTGACGCAGACCGCCGCAAAACCGTAGCGCACCGCTTCGGCGCACAGCTGCTCGATCTGCGCCGTCGTAGCTTCGGGCTTGAGCAGCGTGTGGTCAATTAGCGCCGCCAGTTGCGAACGGGAAAGTGCGGCGGACATGCGACTCAATCCGAAGAGGAAGCGGCGGCGTAATCGTGATGGTCTACGGCGCGCAGCGCGGGCAGCGGCCAGTACACGAACAGGGCACGGCCTACCAGAAACTCGCGCTTGAGCATCCCCCAGCTATGCGAGTCCGAAGAGTTGTTGCGGTTATCTCCAAGCACGAAGAACTCATCCGGCCCGACCGTCCAGGTGTTGGTGTAGTTGGGCGGCGCATTGATGTACGGCTCGTCCAGCTGCATTTGCGTGCCGTCCGGCCGTGTGATCGTCACGACACCGTTGGCGATGGAGATGGTCTCGCCCGGCAGGCCGATGACGCGCTTGATAAAGTCCCGCTCCGGGTCATAGGGATAGTGAAAGACGACGATCTCGCCGCGCTCCGGCTGGCGCAGCATGTAGGAGAGCTTATCGAGCAGGACGTACTCGTTCGGATGGACGGTGGGCAGCATGCTGTCGCCCTCGACACGGTAGCGGCCGGTAGCGAAGTTGACTAGAGCATAGATGACGATCGTCAGGATGATGGTCTCGAGGACTTCGCGGAGGAACGCTCGGGCGCGTGAGGGCGCTGCCGGGGCAGCAGAGATTTCGGGATGTGAAGACTCTGGAACCATGAAACTCTCAGAACACCTCTTCCATTCGAATAATCGCAGAAATTATACGGCTGGAAATCGCAGATGAGCAACTGCTAAGAGCTGCTCTTTGAGTTAGAACCTGACCGGGCAGACGCTGAATCTCTCCGCGCCCAACCCGGCGGCCGGCCTAATCGCTTTTCTTGCGGAAGCTGAGCCGAAGCGGCGTGCCGGTGAAGGGATAATGGGCGCGGATTTGATTTTCAAGATAGCGGCGATAGGTGAAGTGCGCCAGCTCCGGGTCGTTGACGTGAAACAGGAAGGTCGGTGGGTCAGTGCGCACCTGGGCGGCGTAGCTGATTTTGAGCTGGCGCCCCGCATGCGAGGGCGGGGCATGGCGCGCAACCGCGTCCCGCACCAGCTGGTTGAGTTCGGCAGTGGGGATGCGCACCAGGCGCTCGGCCTGCACCTTGAGCGCCGTCGGCAGAATCTGGTGACAGCGCTGGCCGGTCTTGGCCGAGACGAAAAGCACCGGCACGTAATCCAGAAAGTGCAGCGTGCTGCGGATGCGCCGGGTGTATTCCTCCATCGTGTGAGTATCTTTTTCCACCGCGTCCCACTTGTTCATCACCACGACCACGCTCTTGGATTCATCCAGGATGTAGCCGGCGATGTGCGCGTCCTGCTGGGAGAACGGCTCGACGGCGTCCACCACCAGCAGGGCCACGTCGGCCCGGGCGATGGCTTTGAAGGTGCGCAGCACGCTCCACTTTTCGACGCCGCGGTCAATCGCGCCGCGCCGTCGCACGCCGGCGGTGTCAATCAGGATGAGCGGCTGGCCGGCGTAGGTAAGCGGCGTGTCTATGGCGTCGCGCGTGGTGCCGGGAACGGGGCTGACGATGACGCGCTCCTCGCCCAGCAGGCGATTGAGCAGCGAGCTTTTGCCGACGTTGGGTTTGCCGACGATGGCAATCTTGACCGCTTCGGTCTCAACCTTGGGCGGCGCAGGCGGCAGCGCAGCCACCAGCGCATCGAGTAATTCGGCGACGCCGGTGCCGTGCAGCGCCGAGATGGGGTAGGGGTCGCCCATGCCCAGCTCGTAGAAGGCGTAGGCCGCCCGCTCGCCGGTCAGGTTCTCGGTCTTGTTGACGGCCAGCAGCACCGGCGGTGCAAGGGTTCCATCAGGCCGGCGGGTCTGTGCGCGACGCAGGATGTCGGCCACTTCGCGGTCAGCGGCGGTGATGCCCAGGCGCGACTCGCACATGAAGATGACGGCATCGGCCTCGGCGATCGCCATCTCCGCCTGAGCGCGCATCTGCGCGACGAACGGGGCAGAGTCGGTGGCAAGCACTTTGGCGGAAGGTGCCCCGCCCCCTGCGCGCGGCAGCGGTTCAATGCCGCCGGTGTCCACCACGTCGAAGACCGTACCGTTCCATTCGGCCTCGGCCACCAACCGGTCGCGCGTGGTGCCGGGGATATCGGATACGACGGCCAGGCGCTCACCGGCCAGACGATTGAAAAGGGTGGACTTGCCGACATTAGGCCGGCCAATGATGGCGACGAGGGGCTTCATGATTGGGGATTTGAGATTGAGGGCTGATGGCTGAAGACTGAAGACTGAAGACTGATGACTGATGACTGAAGATTGATGATTGGCGATTAACAGTTGACTACTGCCTTGTTAGGTTGGATTTTGATGTTTTGCAACGCCGAGCATTTTGCCAACGAAACTCAATTACGAGTGCACACAAACCGGCCATGGCGAATCTGCCGAAATTGCAACATCTTGCCTAACAAGGCACTACTGACTACCGTCAACTTTCTACCTTTTCACTAAGGTGTAGGCGTCCCTGTCGGTGTAGTGGGGGTAACGGTGGGCGGTGACAGCGTGCGTGTAGGCGTGCGCGAAGGTGTGGCGGTAGGCGTGAGCGTCGGTGTGCGGGTCGGCGCCGGGCCGCGTTCAATGATGACCTCGATGCTGGCGGGCAGCACGCTCTCGGCGCGCAGCTGGTCGGCGAGGAAGACTACGGTCGGGGTCAGCGAGTAGGTGCCCGGCCCCAAGCCGTTCAAATCAATGGCAATAAGTACATCGCCGTCGCGCAGGCGATCGAGCAGCGGCAACGGCCCGGCAATCAGCACATCCACCGTGTCGGGCGAGAAGCGCGCATTCAGGCCGACGCCCAGGTTGCGTGCCTCGACGCGGCGCTGCACGCGGGTGCTGCCCTCAATGGCGGCGATGCTGACCTGTACCAAGACGCTCGGCTCACCGATGGTCGTCACTCCTTCGGGCAGGTTAAGCGCCACGCGCCGGATGATGTTGCTGCTGGCCTCGCTCAGATCAAGCGGTTGGGTTTCTACAAAGCCCGGCAGGGCGAGCACCTGCTGAGGGTCGGCGGAGGAGACGGTGATGATCGGAGGGGAGACGCTCAGATTGGTGACCCGATAACCCGGTGGCGGCTGGCCGCTGGTCACCAGCTTGACGGCCACGTCGCGAGTGCCGAGCCTCTGGCGAATGGCTACTTCGATGATGGCGCTATCTGGCTCCACATCTACGGCGGGGACGGGAACCCCGGCGATATCCACCGCAATCAGCGCCGCCATCTGGCTAAAGCTGCTGCGGGCGTTTTCCAGCGACAGCCGCGCTTGCACTTCGCTCACCCGGTCTACCGCCGAGGTCGGGCCGGAGACCAGTACGGACCTAATGTTCAGGATGGGCGAGCCGGCTTCATAACCGGAGGCCGGCATGCCCTGAACGATCAGGCTGACGGGGATTTCGCGCGTCTTGCGCTCTTCCAGAGTCACGCGCACCGTCTCGGGCGTGAGGCGCACTACGTGCATGGCGGCGCTCAGCACTCGGTCAAGTTGAACCTGGATGGGCACGTCCCACTGGCCGGGGCCTAACCCTGAAAGGTCTGCGGTCAGCCGCACCCGGTCGGCGGTGAACGCTTCCCAGGTATTGCGCGGCGCGCGCAATGTCAGATGCGTCTGGGCTGTGCCGCTGGCCGGGGCAGTGAGGATAAGGTCAGGCGAGAGGTTGATGATGGCCACGGGTAAGGAGTCGGGCAGCACACGCTCTTCAAAGGGGTTATCGGCGCGCACGGCGATGAACCACACCAGCAGCGACAGGAGCAGCGACAGGAGCAGCGTGCTGAGGTGAGACGAGGGGACGCGCATCATCACTCTCCAGAGGATTTGTTGCGCCGGGCGGTGCGCGCCGCCACCCACTCACTGGCCAGCCAGCGCGTCAGCACGTCGCGCCAGGAACGGCGCAGGTGCGGTTGGTAGAAGGCATCCAGCATGTGCGTCAACCGCTCAGCGTCGAGGCGGCGGATCATGCGTCCGTTGTGAGCGACTGAAATCGTGCCCGTCTCTTCGGAGACGACGATGGCGACGGCGTCGCTGACTTCGGTAATGCCGAGCGCGGCACGGTGGCGCAGGCCGATGCGCCGTTCGGTCAGGAGGCTGCTGGCGGTGAGCGGAAGGACACAGGCGGCAGCGGCGATGCGGTCTTCGCGCACGATGGCTGCGCCGTCGTGCAGCGGTGTGTTCGGATAAAAGATTTGCAGCAACAGTTCGGGGGTCAAACGGGCTTCGAGCAGCGTGCCGGTGTCCTGATATTCCTTGAGGCCGACCTGGCGCTCGATAACGATGAGCGCACCATATCGGCGTTCCGACAGACGTTGCGCCGCGGTCACCAATGCCTGGATGATGGGCTGTACGTCTGTCGGCTGCATGCCGAGGCGTAGGTCGGCGCCGGCGCGGCCCAGGCGCTCCAGTCCGCGTCGAATTTCCGGTGCGAAGATGACCGGGATGGCGATGAGGATGGCCGGTAGGCTGGTCTGCAGCAGCCAGGAAAAACCCTTGAGCGGCAGGAATTGGGTGAGAAGGGTGATGCTGACGACCAGCAGGATGATGCCGCGCAGCAACGTCTCGGCCTGAGTGCCGCGCACCAGCCGCAACAGGCCGTAAATCGTCAGCGTGACCAGCGCGATGTCGAGCAGGTCAACCCATTGCACCTGGGCGGCGTAGATGACGATCTCATTGATGATATCGAGCACGATAGATTTTGAGGCCGGTCGAGGGGTAGAGCGCGAGCGGCAGAGTTCAACACGAGATCGGCTAGCGTTTGCCGAGCGCCGCCTGGCGCAGGTCTGCCCGCCTCACCGGGGAATGGCCCGGCCGTTCAACGCTGGCCGGGTGCACACGTTATAGCTGTTCCAGCAGCTGGCGGTAAAGCGTGGGGTCATCCGGCCCCAACGCCAATATGACGCGCAGGGTTTCTTTGGCCTGTTCGTTCTGGCCCTGCTGGAGCTGGATGTCGGCCAGCTGGTCGTAGCGTATGATGGCGTCCGTCTTGCGGCCCTGGTCCTGATACAGGCGCGCCAATCGGGCGATGAGCTGCGGGTCGTCCGGATAGCTGTTCAGGAGTTCCTCCAGCACTATGGTCGGCGTGGCCAAGTTGCGCTGGCCAATCATCATCTTCAGATAAGCATCCAGCTCACTCAGCGCCAACTCGGGATTGTTCAGACGATAGTGCAGGTCAATAAGGGCGATGCGCGCTTTCTCATCATTCGGCATTATCTGGCGCACCTGCTCATAAACCCGAAGAGCGTCGCGCCAGGCCAATCGCTGCATATGAATATCGCCGAGTCGGTGCAGCAGGTTGACGCTCCACTGGTGGTTGCCGCTCTGCTGCGCCAACTTCAACCCTTCGGTGTACGTCTCGCGCGCGGTCTCCAGGTCGGCCAGGTTGTAGTACATGTTGGCCAACTCACTATACTGCTGCAGCGCTTCTTCGGTGCGGCCCTGACTGGTGAGCAGGTTGATGAGCTGTCGCCGCGCAGCGATGTCCATCGGATTGAGCTTGAGAGCCTGTTGTAGCAGACGCGTAGCGCGCGCCACCTCGCCACGCACCTGATAGGTATTGGCGATGACCTTGTACTTCTCGGCCGCGATCTCCGGCCGGTTCTCGGCCACCAGGATCTCGGCCATGCGGATGTGGATGGGTAGGTAGGTCGGCGAAATTTCGAGAGCGAAGAGCGCTTCTTCCATTGCCGTAGCATACAGCTGGCACTTGATGTAGTCATCAATCCGGCGCATGGCGTCCAGCACCACGTCGCCTTCCGGCACCGCGACCTGGTCGGCCAGGGCAATAACATGGCCGTCTTCGGCGTCCAGCTGCTGGCGCGTCCGGCGCGCATTCTCCTCCCAGTGGTCGCCGGAGAGGAAACGCTTGAGACCAGGGATGATCTGCGCCAACTGCGAGTCCGGCGCGCGGGAGAAGGTCTCGGCTAAAGCCTCGTAGGCCTCGATCAGCCGATCCTGGCGCTCGGGCGCAATCAGCGACAGGTCGAGCTGCTTGACGGCTTCCAGGAAGTATTCAAAGGATTTGCGCACCTGGCCGGTCTGACGATAGGCCTCGCCCAGACCGTACAGGCAGCCGAGGCGCACGGCCTGATGGGTCTGAGCGGCGGTGAGGTAGTCAATGGCGTCGGGCGGGCGGTTCAGTTCGAGCAAGAGGGCGCCCAGCATGAAGTGCGCCAGCGGATGGTCGAAGCCGGCCTCCACGGCGGCATAGAAGTTGCTGGCAGCGGCCTCCAGGTTGCCGGCAGTGTGGCTATTGAGGGCCTGACCCAGATACATGACGATTTGGGCGCGCACGCTTTCGGCGTCGCGGCCCGAACCGAGGCCGCGCGTGAGTGCACTGACACTGACAGAGGCGCTGACCTTGCTGGTGTCGGCCTCCTCTTCAAAAAGCATCTCGGCCAGAGCGGCGGCGGCTCGCTCCCGCGCGCCGTCGAGCGGCGAAGCGGTCTTTTCCGGCGCTTCCGCGAGAGCGCCATCTGTGAGCTGTCCATCGGTCGGCGGTTCTTCTTCCGGCGCCGCCAGGTTCAACATGCCGGTGCCGCGCTGGCTTGGGGCAACGCGCATAACGGGCGGGATAGGTTGATTGCGCCGAAAGCGTTCGAAGGCGGCGCGCACTTCGGGCGTCTGTGGGTCGAGCTGAAGCGCGCGCTGCAGGGACTGGCCGGCCTTCTCCATGTCGCGCATGCTCTGAAAGATGCGTGCAATGTCCACATATTCCAGCGCAGCGGCGCGCGGCTGTTCAGTGTTCTCCAGCGCACGGATGAGCAGCTTGCGTGCCTGTAGGTTGTCGGGCGCGAGGCGCACCACGCGGCTCCACAAATCAATGGCTTTGGAGACGTCGCGGCGACGCAGGTGCAGGTCGGCCACGGCCATGTACGTTTGCACGGCCTCATTGATGCGCGCCAGGCGTTCAAAAATCTCACCGCACTTCTCCGGCGCAATCGGGTCGCCCGGCGCATTCACCGCAGCGCGCTGGTAGACAGTCAGCGCTTCTTCCAGCCGGTCGGATTGAAAGAGGACGTATCCCAGGGCGCTGAGGGCGGCATGGTCATCGGGGAACTCGGTGAGGGCAGCCCGATAGTAGGCAATGGCCTTGTCCCACTGCTGATCCCAGGCCGCTGAGTGCCCCCGGTTCATCGCCTGCTCAAAGATGGCACGGTTGCCTGCCATAACGGCGAGGAGTATAGCACAAAGAAACAGCGCCGCAGGCGCGCGCCAACGATTGCTAACGGATGGGGCTGGCAGCGGATGGGATAACGGATGAGCGGATGGGCAGTGGATGGGCTGTCAACGGATAGGATAACGGATGAACGGATGGGCAACGGATGTAACGGATGGGCAGCGGATGGGCTGTCAACGGATAGGATAACGGATGAACGGATGGGCAACGGATGTAACGGATGGGCAGTGGATGGGCTGTCAACGGATAGGATAACGGATGAACGGATGGGCAACGGATATGGCCGGCGCCCAATCTCTACTTTCTACTCTCTACTCTCTACTCTTCCACCACCTCCATATCCTCCCAGTTCGGCCCGGCGCGGACTTCGACGGCAAGCGGCACGCGGAGGGGGAAAGCGGACTCCATCACCCTGCGCGCCACGCGGGCGGTGGCTTGCACTTCGCTCACCGGGCATTCTAGCAATAGCTCGTCGTGTACCTGCAGCAGCAGTTTGGCCGAGAGGCCGGCGGCGGCCAGCGCGGGCGGTAGTTCAAGCATGGCCTTCTTGACGATGTCGGCGGCGGTGCCCTGAATGGGGGCGTTGATGGCCTCGCGTTCGGCGCGCGCCCGGGCGATGGCCGCTTCGCGTGTGTTGGCGCTCGCCGCGCCGGCGCTCAGCCCGGGGAAGTAGCGGCGGCGTCCCAGCAGCGTCTCCACGTAGCCGCGCTCCACCGCCATTCGTTTCGTCTCGTCCAGATACCTCTTCAAACCGGGAAACCGGTCAAAGTAGTTCTTGATGAAGTTCTCGGCCTCGGCTAGGGTCAGGCCGGTGGTCCTGGTCAGGCCGAAGGCGCTCTGGCCATAGAGGATGCCGAAGTTGACCGTCTTGGCAATTCGGCGTTGGTTCTTGTCGATTTTTTCCGGCGGCAGGCCGAGCACGGCGGCAGCGGTGGCGGTGTGGATGTCGCCGCCCTCGAAGAAGGTGCGCATCAGCGCCGGGTCCTGCGAGTAGTGCGCGGCGATGCGCAGCTCGATCTGCGAGTAGTCGGCGGAGAGCAGGACGTGGCCGGGCGCGGCAATGAAGGCGCGGCGCACGCGGCGTCCCAGCTCGGTGCGGACGGGGATGTTTTGCAGATTCGGGTCGGTGGAGGCCAGCCGGCCTGTGACCGCGCCCGCTTGGTTGAACGAGGTATGCACACGGCCTGTCGCCGGGTTCACCTGCTGCGGCAGCGCGTCCACGTAGGTGGATTTGAGTTTGGCCAGCTCCCGCTGTTCGAGGATGAGGTCAATCACCGGATGCTGGCCGCGCATCTCTTCGAGCACGTCGGCGGCGGTGGAGTATTTGCCGGAAGCTGTCTTGCGTGAGCGGTCCGGCGGCTTGAGTGCCAGCTTACCGAAGAGCACATCGGAAAGTTGCTGCGGGGAGTTGAGGTTGAACGTCACGCCGGCGGCGGCATACACCTCCTGCTCCAGTTGCGCCAGCTGCTGCTCCAGCTCCTTGGAGAAGGCGGCGAGCAGCTTGGTATCCAGCCGGATGCCGGTCATCTCCATCTCGGCCAATACGGGGATGAGCGGCATCTCCAGCTTGTTGAGCAAGTCCAGCTGTCGTTTCTCTTCCAGTTCGCGGCGCAACACGGGAATCAACCGGAGCACGATGTCGGCGTCGGCGGCGGCGTAAACGGCGGCCTGCTCGATGGGCACCTGCGCCATCGTAACCTGCTTCCTGCCCTTCCCGATCAGCTCGGAAATTTCGGTCATCTCCACGCCGAGGCGTACCAGCGCCAACTTCTTCAGGTTCAGGCTGTGCGAGGCCGGGTCGCACAACCACTCGCCCAGCAGCGTATCCATGCCCAGCGGCGTCACGCGCACGCCGTGCCGTGCCAGCGCGATGTAATCGAAATTGATGTTGTGCCCGTGCTTGGGTATCTTGGGATGGGTGAGCGGCCCCTTCAGCGCCTCGAGGACGCGCGCCGGCGGCAGCTGCTGACCTTCTGTGTGCCCCACCGGGATGTAGTAGCCCTCGCCCTCCTTGACGGCGAGCGCGATGCCCACCAGGCCGGCGCGCATCGGGCTGAGGCCGTCGGTCTCCACGTCGAAGGCGACGCCGTCCGTTGCAGCTTCTATTTCACGCAGCAGCGCCGCCAGCGCCGCCTCGTCAGTGACGATGTGTGTGCGCGTCGGCCCTTCACGCGCGGGCGCCGGCGCAGCCGCCTCGGCGAACAGGCCCATCTGGTTGCCGACTGCGGCCTGCCGATGACCGATGGCTTCTCCTTCTTCCTTCCCTCTTTCTTCTTCCTTTTCCGGCAGGCGCTTGAGCAGCGAGTTGAACTCCAGCTCGCGGAACAGCTCGAAGATGCGCGCGCGGTCGGGTGGACGGACGCGACAGGCCTCGAGGTCGAAGGGCAGGTCGAGGTCGGTGACGATGGTGGCGAGCTTGAGGGAAAGATAGGCCGACTCTTTACCGGCTTCGAGCTTGGCGCGCACTCCTTTTGCCAGCGAGTCCAGATTGGCATAGATGCCGTCGAGCGAGCCGTACGTCTGCAAGAGCGTCGTCGCCGTCTTCTCGCCGATGCCCTTGACGCCGGGGATGTTGTCGCTGGCGTCGCCGACCAGAGCCTTGAAGTGGATGTACTGCGCCGGCGTCAGGCCGAAACGCGCCTGCACCTCCGCCGGGCCGTAGTCCACTGCTTCTGAAAGCTTCTGCCCGGCCAAGTTGATGGTGATGCGCTCGTCGGCCAGTTGCAGCAGGTCGCGGTCGCCGGTGATGATTTTGACCGAGACACCTTGCGCCGCCGCGCGCCGGGCGATCGTGCCCAGCACATCGTCGGCCTCGTAGCCCTCGGCGGTGAGCACGGGGATACCGAAGGCGGCCACGACTTCCTGAATACGCTCGATTTGCACCGACAGCTCATCGGGCATCTTGGCGCGCGTGCCTTTGTACTCGGCGTAGAGGTCGTCGCGGAAGGTACGGCCCGCGTCGAAGCTTACGGCCAGGTAGTCGGGCCGGTCTTTTTGTAGCAGGTTGAGCAGTACGGAGGTGAAGCCGTAGGTGCCCGCCGTCGGCTCGCCGCTCTTGGTCATCCAACGCCCCGAATCGCCACCGGCGGCGGTGAGCGCGAAGTAGGTGCGGTAGGCCAGCGCGTGCCCGTCAATCAGATAGAGGACGTTGCGGTTGGGCATGCCCCCATTGTACGCGCAATGGTGCACGAACGATACGGTGCGGCTGTGGTTTGCGGGCGCGCTTCGCTTCGAGGCGCTACGTTGTTGCTTTCGAGGGCTATTCCGGCGTCGAGGGGGCCGCGTCGGTGTTGATGAGTTTGGCAATTTCGCCGGCGGCCTGGCGCGTAACGCGCCGGATGATAGGGAGGGGAATGCGGCTGTTCAACGCAACGGACAGGGTCACGTCGCCGGCAACGAGTAGAGAGTACAACAGGTAATGGTTGGACTCGCCGGTGCCTTCAAAGCGCAGCACTTCAGGAGGCGCATCCGTTGCCGACCAAGCCTTGGCCACTACGCCGGATAGCGCCGCCGAAGCCGTGGCGCTCAGGCGCGGCACGCTGAGCAGCACGCGCCCGCCCTGTGCCAGCAGCACGGTCTCATCGTGCAGCGCGCGGCTCAGGTTTTCAAGCTGGCTCTCGATGGCGCGACGCACGTTGTCTCCGGGCGTCATCGTTGCCGGCCTGTTGGCCGGGTTCAGGCCGCCGGCGCTGAGGCGCCCCTGGAGCGCTGAAGACGGTGGCGGCCTCCCGGTGACGGTTGAACACGGCTGGCTCGTTGGCGAAGCCGCCGGCCCCAGCAGTGGCTGAATCATCTCCATCAGATCGGGAAAAAAGAAAGGTTTGAAGAGTGTACCTTGGACAGTCACGTTCGGCGGTAGCTGCTCCGTGGAGACCGGCATCACTACGACCGGCAGGTCTGGCACGCTTGCGCGCAGCAGGGGGATCAGTTCGGCCGGTTCGCCCTCCGGCAGTTCGCCATCGAGAACGGCCAGTTGCGGTTTGAGGGCGGCGCATTGTTTCAGCGCGTCGGGGCCGTTGCCGGCCACGGTTACCTGATAACCGCCGGTTCGCTTTAGCTCGTCCGCCATCCTCGCAGCGAACGACTCATTGGCGTCAGCAATCAGGATCAGGGGCATAGCGCGATTTTATCGTCGTCGTCAAGCCCAAAAACAGGAAGGATTCAGCAGAATCGAGTTAGGGTTGGGTTGCCCGGTATTTGTGTCTCAGCGGCTTACGGCCTCGCGGCGTTCCGTTGCCTGGACGAACGGCGACGGGTATCGTCCCTTCCCCCGGAGCGTTCAGCGGAGCGTACTCACGGGCTGCCCGGCACTTCCCAATTCGCCCCGACAATCACCTGCACATCCACGCTGTTGGCCGGGTTGGCGCCGTTGACCACGCTGCCCGCGCCGAAGACCTGCGCCAACCACTGGGCGGTATTGGGCTTGCCGGTGTAATCAATGACAACGGTGTTGGTGTAGTCGGAGCGGTCGGCGTTGCCGGGTTCGACGACGTTCAGGCCCTGTGCCTGCAGCCACGCGCTGGTGGCGCCCGCCAATCCAGGCTTGCCGGCGCCGTTGAGCACCTGCACCCGCGCGCCTTCGGCCCGGACGGCTTCGAGGCTGGCCTGGAGGGGCGAAGCCAGTCCGGCAGAGGCAGCGAACAGTTCGTCGCGCAGCTCGCGGACCTTGTCGCGCAATGGGACGAGCACCTGACGCAGCATGCCCTCGTTGGTGACAAACGAATACTCCAGCACGTACTGGTAATCAATCACACCGCTCTTGATTTGGTCGCGCGGGATGTCTTGCGCCAGCAGCGCCAGCTCGATAATCTGTTGCAGCGAGAGGTCAGTCTGGATGCTCTGGTTGAGCGTGGCGTACAGCGTCGGCGCTTGAACGACAAGCTGCGGCAGCATGTTCAGGCTAAGCACCTTGTCACGCACGGCCAGCACCACCTGTTGCTGGCGTTTGGCGCGGTCTACGTCCGAGGAGTTGTGACGGGTGCGAGCATAGCGCAGTGCATTGTAGCCGTTGAGGGTGTGCCGGCCTGCCGGAAGATAAAACGGGTCGTAGCCGTAGTTGCCGTCTGGATAGAACGGGTCATTGATCTCGGTCGGGTTATCAATCTCGATTCCGCCGATAGCGTCCACCAGCGTCTCGAAGGCGGTGAAATCCAGCCGGACGTAGTAGTGGATGTCCACGCCGATGTTGTGCTCGACGGTCTTGACGGCCAGCGCCGGCCCACCGCCGGGATAATCGAAGGCGTCGCCCTTGAAGTTGGCCGTGTTGATGGTGTCTGCGCCGAAGTCGGGGATGTCCACCCACAGGTCGCGCGGGATGGAGAGGATGGCCGCCGTCTTGGCCACCGGGTCTACCGAGACGACCATCATCGAGTCGGTGCGGTAGGCGCGCTCGGTCTCCATCTTGCGCCGGTCAATGCCGAGCAGCAGGACGGTGACGCGCTGCGTGCCCTGCCACTTCTGTGGGATGATGGTCACGGATGTGCTGCTACTGCTGCTGTTGCTGCTGACGCCGCCGGACGAGCCGGGGTCGCCGCCGAAGACCGGCCCGCGAGGCACAGTGATTTGCCAGGCCGCGACCGCATCGCGCACGCCGGTGAACACCAGATACCCGACCAGCGCCGCTGCTACGGTGAAAAGTGCCACCAGACCGCCCAGCGCCCATGGGGGTAACTGCGGCTCATGTGAGCGGCGTTTGGAACGCGTCGAACTACGCGGCTGTTGCGTCATAATCGGTCCTAAGCAAATAAGCAACAGGCTTTCGCCGGCACGCCGGAGCAAGCCCACCAGAAAGCGGCGAGTATTATATCCAACCCGAACAAGCGCGCTTCTGACCGCGGGCGACTCCGGCCGGCCGTGACCCTCATTTGGCCCGTGACGTAGCATGCTCAACCTCCCGGCGGCCGGTTCCTGCAACAATCGTGCCGGGGCGTCA
>JANWXR010000200.1 GCA_025057205.1 Anaerolineales bacterium
TGGGCGCAGCGCTGGCGGCCTTTCTGATCGTGCTCAACCTCCCCAACAGCCCGTTGGCCGGCCTGGCAGAAACGCGCGGCCTGAACCGGCTGGCGCAGATCCTCGATGAGGTGCAGGGCCGCACCGGCACAGGGCGCGTGCGCATCCTCATCTGGTCAGGCGTGGTGGAAATGATGATGCCGCATCCGCCGCTCGAGACGCCCGACGGCCGGCCCGACCTCTGGAATCCCATCCGGCCGCTGATCGGTTATGGGCCGGAAGCGATGCTGGTTGCTTACAACCGTTTCTATCCACCGGAGCTGGGCCAGCTCGAGGCCCGCAACGCCTCGCCCGACCGTTCGCACAACGAGACCTTCGACGCGCTGGCCTTTACCGGGCTGTTCGGCCTGGTCATCCACTTGAGCCTATTCATCTCGCTGTTCTACTACAGCCTGAAGTGGCTCGGCCTGATCGACTCGGCGGCACGCCGCAACGTCTTCCTGCTGCTGGTCTTTGGAAGCGGCGCACTGGCCACGGTCGCGTTGGTGGCCTGGCAGGGGCCGCAGCTTTTTGGAGTCAGCCTGCCGTTCGGCATGGTGCTCGGCCTGATCGCCTTCCTGACGTTATATGCCCTGCTGCCTAAAGCGGAGCAACATGTTGCCGCGCTGGAGCCGTGGCGAGCCGTGTTGCTTATCACCCTGCTCAGCGCTATCTTGGCGCACTTCACCGAGATTCATTTCGGCATCGCCATCGTCTCGACGCGCACGCATTTCTGGATTTTCCTCGGCGCACTGCTGGTGCTCGGCTGGGTCTGGCCACAACTGAGCGCCCCGGCCCCTCGCGAAGTGGCTTCGCCGGTGGTCGAGGCTGCTGCGCTTGCCGCCCCGCGCAGCAAAACGTCAGGCGGGCGCCGCCGTTCTTCGGCCACCGAATCGGCCCGCGTTGCTGCAGCCCGCACGACGGCAACCCTCGCGCCGGTTGCCACCAGCGCTGCCATGTTGGCGCTCGTCTTCATCACACTCGGTTTCGACTTCATCATCAACCACCAGCACGCTACGGATGCGCTCAGCGTGATCGGGAACGCGCTCACTCTGTTGCCACGCCCCAACGGCGTCGTGGAGGTGTCGCCGGCGATCCTGGGGCTAATGCTACTGACCTGGTTGATGGGAAGCGTGCTCGTGTACACCGAGGAAGCAAATGAGGCCACACGCTCCGGCCAGCAATGGCTGAAAGGGCTGGGCGCGAGTCTTGGCATTGGCGCAGCGGCAACGCTTGTGAGTTGGTTGGTCATCGGCAGTGTACTCGCACGGGCAGCCGCGAACACGCCGCGCTCGGTGGATGAAATCGTGGCGCAGGTCAGCGAGCCGATCCCAATGTATTACGTGCTGATGCTGGTGGGCCTACTGGCCTGGGCCTGGGCGCTCCGTCCTCACGCCATGACCAACATTCGCATACGTTCCAACAGCTCGGCATTGGCCTGGGCCGGTTATATCGGATTGCCGTTGGCGGCCATCGTTCTGTCCATCGTGCTGAACATGCAGGTGATTGTGGCGGACGTAGTTTACAAGATTGGTCAGCAGCTCGATGAAAGCGGCAACGCGCCGGTCGCCGTCGAGCTATTCAAGCGGGTGTTGCAGCTCGCGCCAAACCAAGATTTCTACTACACGTTCCTCGGGCGTGCGTATCTAAACGCCAGCAATCAGTTGGAGCCGGCGCAGCGCGATGCCTACTTCCAGACGGCTGAGAACGAGCTGCTGCGGGCGCGCGCCCTCAACCCACTGAACACCGACCACACCGCCAACCTGGGCCGGCTCAACCGGCAATGGGCGCTCATCAGTCAAACGCCGGAGGCAGCCCGCGAGCGCGCGCTCAAGGCAGATGAGTTTTACGCTCAGGCCGTGCGCCTCAGCCCCCAAAACGTTGGTCTATGGAATGAGTGGGGCGTGATAAAGTATCAGCTGCTCGAAGACGGTGCAGGCGCGGAAGAAAAACTTCAACAATCCCTGCGTCTGGATGACACCTTTGATCAGACCTATCAGTATCTGGGCGATTTGCGCCTCTGGCAGGCGCGGCGCGAGACCGACCCGACACGCCAGGCGGAGTTCTACGCACAGGCGGAGGCCGCTTACCAACAGGGCCTCGCTGCCGCCGCCCGCGGGCGCAGCACCAGCGCGCTTGGCCTGCAACTCGGCCTTGCCAACGTCTATGTCAGCACCAACCAGATACAGCCGGCCATTGACGCTTATCTGAAAGTGGTGCAGCTCAACGCCGGTGAGGGCCAGTGGGAGGTGTACCGTGCCCTAGCCGAGTTGTATCGCCGCTCCGGCGACAATGCGAAGGCGCGCAGCTTCGGCGAGCAAGCGCTGGCCGCCGCGCCAGAGGCCGAGAAGCCTAACCTGCAGAACTGGTTGAACACCTTTCCCTGACGGGTATGGCTCAACCCATCCTCTGTCCCTGGTGTGGCACGAACTACACCGCCTTTCGGCCCAACTGCAAGAACTGCGGCGGCCCAATGCGCCTGCCACAGCCGTTGGCCGTCTCGGAGGCCGAGCCGGCGCTTGTCATGCCACCCCCCGCCCCACGTCCGATTGCGGACGGCTACGTTTGGAAGTTGATGAGTGCGGTTGGGTTGAGCATCACCGGCTTTGTTTTTGCTGTGATAAGCGGCACCTTCGCCGTCCTTGGCAGCATACTGACGCTGATGTCGGACACCGTCATTGTCGTTGCCGTTGTCGGGATTCCATTTGTGCTGCTTGGGTTTGTAGCCGGTGCCGGCAGCCTGGTTCTGCTACACAACCGCTACAATGAGATGCAGAAGCTGGTCAACGTGCTGCGCCACGGTCAGCCGACGCGCGGGCGCATCGTCAGCACCGAGGCCAACATCAGCGTCACCATCAACGGACGCAACCCCTGGAATATCGCCTATCAATTCCAAGTGAATGGGCGGGAGTACACCGGCAAGGTCAGCACGCTGAATGTGCCCGGGCCGGAGCTTCAGCCGGGTCGCCCGGCCATCATCCTCTATCTGCCCGAGTCGCCCGAAGTCAATGCGTTGTATCCGCACCCCTAACGAAGAGCGCGGCGCGCCCGGCAAAGAGATGCGGTGCGTCCGTCGCCTAGCTTGCCAACCGAACAGGAAATGCCGCCTAATTCTGCTCTACCAACCTTTGGTGCTAGTTCTTAGAGAGCGAACTCGGCGATAGACATTGGGTGAGGCATGGCGCCTGGGTGGAGAGAGTGAAATAAATCCAGGAGCA
>JANWXR010000201.1 GCA_025057205.1 Anaerolineales bacterium
CCTGCGCGAGTTGACGAGCCAGCATGCCCTGCAAGTCAGGCTGCAGGTGGACGGTGACGAGGAGCAGGATCTGCCGGAAGAGGTCGCGCTGTGCCTGTACCGGGTCTTGCAGGAAGCGCTGACCAACGTTCAGAAGCACGCTGCGGCCCGGCAAGTGGTTGTCGCGGTGAAGCTCCGGCCGGATGAGGTGACCTTGTCGGTGGAGGATGACGGGCGAGGCTTCGTTTTGCCGCCGCGCCTGGGGCTGCTCATGGATGATGGGCACTTCGGCCTGTTCGGTTTGCGGGAACGGCTGGAGATGGTGCAGGGAACTCTGAAGGTCACCTCGACTCCGGGCCGGGGTACGCGATTGGAGGCGCGCGTTCCCCTCACCGGAATCTCCCTCTGATGAATTGCCCCCCTCCGGGCGCGCGGCAAGCCTGCGCTCCGCCAGTGTTATAGAATATGTTCCATGAGCGACCAGCCCGCCCAGGATTTGCGCTGCGCCAACTGTGGCCAGCAACTCGACCCCCGCGACAAGTTCTGCCGCGAGTGCGGCTTGCCCACCCTGCGCCACCTCGCGGAACGAAAGCCCGTTCACCTTGAGCCGCCCGACACCGTCGAGCTGAAACGCGCGCTCGAGGCGACGCCGGAACCGAAGCCCTTCCTGCGCGTCGAGCCGACGCCGGATGAGACGGGCGACCCCTACCTCCCCACAACCTCGCCGCCGGAGACCACGAGCGACGTGCTGTACGGCACCAGCCCGACCCAAATGACACGCCTGGCCGGATCGACTCTGATCATGATCGGCCTGATCGTGGTGCTGATCATCGCCGGCGTCGTGTTATTGCTCATGGCCATCAACGGATGAAACTCCGCCGGCTGCTCTTCGCGCTCGCCTTGATTCTCCTGCTGGCAATGCTGGCCCTGAGCCAGCGGCTGCCGGCCCGCGCCCAGTCTGTGAGTGTCGTCTCCGCGCCCGTGCTCAAGTGGCAGCGCGGCGGCTGCTTCCAATCATGGTGCCAGACCGGCTGGTACTCGTCCCCCGCTGTGGCCGACCTGGACAGGGACGGCCGGAACGAAGTGATCTGGGGTTCCTACGATGTGGTCGCCCTCGACGGCACTAACGGTGCGCTGAAGTGGCGCGCGACCAGCAACCAGCGCGTCTGGCCCGGCATCGTCGTCGCTGACCTGACCGGCGATGGCTCGCTGGAGATCGTCGTCGGGCGCCACGGCGACTCGCTCACCGTGTACAACGCAGCGGGCGGTGTGGTCTGGACGCGCAACCCCTTCGGCAACGGCGAACTGCGCACCCTGGCCGTCGCCGACCTGGAGACCGATGGCCGGTTGGATATCGTCGTGGGCCGTGCCAGCAGCGGCGCTACCAGACAGATCAACGCCTTCGACGCGCAGGGCAATCAGCGCGCAGGCTGGCCGGCGCGGCGCGCCGGCGAAGCCGGTTACGGATCGGGCATGTATAACCAGAACGTCGCCCTCGGTGACCTAAACGGCGACGGCCTGAAAGAAGTCATCGGCCCGACCGACACGCACTACATCACCGCACTCGACCGCAACGGCAACCAGCTGCCGGCCAGCAGCGTGTACGGCGCGGGCAAGGTTTGGGCGCAGGTCGGTGTACACGTAAGCCATGCCGTTGACCTGCGTGGCTACGCCAACTGCGGCGTAGAGCACCGGCCCAACTTCGCCAACAGCGCGCCGGTCATCGCCGATGTGAACGGCGACGGCGTGCGCGAAATTGTTGTCATCGGCAACGTCTACAACTGCGGCACGAATCCCTACACCAGCCTGTACGAGATGCCGTTCATCTTCAACGCCGACCGGACGCGCTGGGCGGCGGGCGGCTACAGCTGGGTGGCGATTCCCGCGCCGGACGGCAGCGCCGCACCGCTCTCCGAAGACTACAACGTCATCGAGTCATCCGTCCCCAACCCTGTCATCGCAGACTTAGACAGCGATGGCAGGGCCGAGATCCTCTTCCCTTCCTACGATGGCCGCCTGCACGCTTACTGGCTGGACAAGACTCAACATGGCAGTTGGCCGTTTGAAGTGAAGCAAGCCGGCGAGCCGTTCATTCGCTTTGCCTCAGAACCGGCAGTGGCCGACCTAGATAACGATGGCCAGGCGGAGATCATCTTCACCACCTGGACGCAGAAGGGCAGCAACGCCGCCGGACAGCTGATCATCGCCAGCTCGACCGGCACGCAGCTGCACGCAGTGAACCTGCCGCGCAGCAACAACAGCTGGGACGGGGCAATGGCCGCGCCGACGCTGGCTAACATTGACACCGACGCCGACCTGGAAGTGGTGATCGGCACGGCGCACACGGGCGTGGTGGCCTACGATCTGCCCAACACGGCGAACGCGCGCGTGCTGTGGGGCACGGGGCGCGGGTCGTACCTGCGCTCCGGCACGCCGGTGGTTTGTCTGACGCCCCCCTCCAGCCCGGCCACGCCCCTGCCGCCCGCCGGGCCGTTCAGCATCTTCATACCGCTGGTCAGCCGGGGATGCTAGGAAGTCTCAAGGCCCCTTAATCCGCAAATAAACAACAAGTGTTGACGGCTATGCTATTCTTGAGGCGGAAGAAAGTCACGTAAGCAGAGCGTGCCCGGCGATGGAGTTTCTGAGCGACTTGACGCCAACACTGGGAAGTAAACCATGAACACACTTCAACGTTTCGTTCACTTCGCAACCAGATTGAGTCGAGCCGTTACCCACCTGGGCAACATGCTCTTTTCCCACAGGCAACGCACCCCTGAACTTGCTGAGCTGGAAGCGAAGTTCTACGCGGAGGCAGATCCAGAACGAGTCTGGAACCGGCAGTTTTCCAACTCCATTCGTTCCGGTCGCGGATAAGCTAAAGCACACACCAGCAGCGCCCACAGCTACGTCGCGGCTCGGCTTTGTGCATACGCACAGGAAGAAGGAACGGAAAGGGCAGCCTCATGGCCACCCTTTCGCTTGGACGTATTTGTTGGGCCGGCGGGGTCCGGCTCGATGGGCAAGCGTTCCCACTGGCAGCCGATGTGCAAGCGATACGGGATGTAGTTGAACACCTCGTAGAGCGGAATGGAACAGACATAACCACCCTGGGCGATACTCAGATATGGACGGATATAGTCTTCGAATTGCTTTTCGGTTACACTAGAGTAGCCTCCAGCCTGAGTTACGGCAAGGCATGCAAAATTCGACCCGTTTTCAATGAATATTCACTTACCGTAACCGTAATACAA
>JANWXR010000202.1 GCA_025057205.1 Anaerolineales bacterium
CGCCGCCGGCGCGTAGTCCACGCCGAACGCAGTCGCGCCGAGCCGCGCGCAGTGCCGCACAATCTCGCCGCGCCCGCAGCCCACGTCCAGCACCGTCATCCCGGCCCGAACGGCAGCCACCTCGAAAGCCGCCGCCAGCCGGCGCGAGAGCCGCTCCCCCTGAGTCTCGGAGAACTCTTCATAGCCTTCGCAGGCGTGGAGGAAGTAGTCCTCGGTGTAGAGGTCGGGAGGGAGGGAGGGTTGATCGGGCATGGGAGCAGCAGAAAGTAGAAAGTAGAAAGTAGAAAGTAGAAAGTCATGGCGCTCACTACTTTCCCAGGCTACTTTCTACTGACTACTTTCTTCTGACTACTTTCTACTCTCCGCGATTATACCTTCAGCCTCTGCCGCAGCAGGTCGAGCACAAGGCGCACTTCGGGGAGGTCGAGGCGCGCGGCCACGGCGAAGTAAATCAGCACGCCGGCTGCGCCGGGCAGCAGCACACGCGCGAAGGACTCCAGCCAGCGCGCCGCGAACGGCAGCGCACCGACGACGGCCAGAGTCGCGGCCACGCCAGCCGCCATCACCGCGACGGCCACGACAATGCGGCCCAGCGCCGGCCAGAGGCCCGTACCGCCGAATCCGCCGATGCGGCGCGAGAGCAATGCGCCGCTGACCAGCGCGTGCGTCAACTGCTTCACCGAGTCGGCCAGCATCAGGCTCAACAGGCCGAGCCATGGCTGCGCAATGATGACCACGACCACGTACACGACCACGCTAAGCACGCCCACGCTCGAAGGCGTGAGGGTATCGCGCCGCGCGTAGAAGGCGGCGATGAGGAGCAGGTCCACCGCCGCAAAGCTCAGGCCGAGCAGAAACCAGCGCAGCACCAGCGCCGTGCTGGCCGTGTCGGCGGGCGTAAAACGCCCTCGCTCGAAGGCCAGTGCCACAATCGGCTCGGCCAGCAGGAACATGCCCACCGTCGCCGGGATGATGAGCACGAGCACCAGCTTCAGGCCCTGCACCAGAGTCGCCTTGAACTCGCCGGTGGTCGCCCGCGCCTGCCGCGCCAGCGTAGGTAGAATTGCCGCCGAGATCGCCACACCGACCAGCCCCAGCGGGAACTGGTACAGGTTGGTCGCGTAGTTCATCCAGCTCAGGCCGTTTTCGAAGCCGAAGGCCACGCTCAGGCCGAAATAGACCGAGACTTGCGTGACGAGCAGGCTGACCAGGATGGGCACGTAGGCGCGCAGGATGCGGCGCAGGCCGGGATGGCGGAGGGTGAACGCAGGCCGCAGGAAGCGCAGGCCGTCGCGCAGGCCGGGCAATTGCAGCGCCACCTGCAGCATCGCGCCAACGAGCAGGCCAAGCGCCATGGCCGCCTCGCCCCACTGCGCCGCCAGCAGCAGCGAGACCACGACCATGCTCAAGTTGAAGACGGCGCTGGTGAAGGCCGGCAGCGTGAAACGCCGGAGCGCGTAGAGCAGGCCGGTGAGGATGCCGGACAGGCTGAGGAAGACCACCGCCGGCAGTGTGATGCGTACCAGCGACGTGGCCGCAGCGACGGCCTCCGCCGAAGTCTGCTCGCCGACAAGGCCGCCGACGAAGGCAAACACGCCGATGACCTGCGGCGCGAACCACACCAGCGCGCCTACCAGCGCCGCGATGACCGCCGTCGCCAGCGAGAGCAGGACGCTGGCGAGCCGCCACAATTCGGCGCGCCGCTCCTTCGCCGCATAGTCGCTGAAGGCCGGCACCAGCGCTGAGTTCACCAGGCCGCCGGTCACCAACTCATAAATTTGCATAGGGATGGTGAGGGCGAGATTGAGCGCATCCACCTGTGGCCCTGCGCCGAACAGCCAGGCTTTGACGAACTCGCGGACGAAGCCTAGTCCGCGGCTAGTCACATTGCCAACCGCAATAATGGAAGCATTACGCGCCAGCCCGCGCGCTTCCGCCATCTGCGGTTCGGTGGTAAGGGAGTCCACACGAGGATTGTAATCTACGCCGCTCGCCCCTCTCTCCCTATTGGAGAGGGGCCGGGGGTGAGGGAAGTCCCTACGCCGCTCGCCCCAGCGCCTTGCGCGTTGCGGCGGGGTCGTCCGTCAGGACGGCGTCGAAGCCGAGCAGGCGATAGAGCCACAGGCGTGCATCGGGCGTGGGGTCGAGGGGGCAGGCCAAGCCGCCGCGCGCGTGCACCAGCCGGGCATAGAACGGGTTGAGCACGACCAGCGGCCAGAACGGGCCGAATAGCTGCGCGTCGGTGTTCGGCAGGGGATTGCTCATGGTGATGTAGCCAATGGGCAGATCGGGGGCGACGGCGCGCACCGCGCGCACCCGTTCCATACGAAACGAGAGCGCCACCGTCCGCGCGCGCACGCCCAGCGACTCCAATTCGGCGACCAGGCGGCGGGCGACTTCGGGCCGGCAGAATTCATCGGTCTTCAGCTCTAGCGCCAGGATGATGTCAGGCGGCAACAGCGCGGCCAGTTCAGCGAGGGTCGGCACGCGCTCATCGGCAAACTCGGGCCGGCCATAGCTCGCGCTCAGCTGCTTCAGCTCGGCCAGCGTCAGCGCGTCCACGCGCCCACGCCCGTTCGTCGTCCGGTCCACCGTCGCATCGTGGATGCAGACGAAGACGCCGTCGCGCGTCAGGTGCAGGTCGGTCTCGAGGATGTCGGCGCCGTCCTCCAGCGCGCGGCGGAAGGCGGCCAGTGTGTTCTCCGGGCAGGCCACGCGGTTGCCGCGATGGGCCATGATGTACGGCCTGGGCTTGCCGGCGATGAAGAGAGACATCCGTTATGGCCGAGCATCAAGGCAATGGCGCGAATTACGCAAATATTTGCCGAACATTCGCACCCATTCGCGAAATTCGATGCAAGGTTTCCAGGTTTCAAGCTATGCCTTGCCTTCGAGAATGTTCCGCACCTCGGCGAGTTCATCCGGCGTGAGCGTCCAGCCGGCCGCAGCGGCGTTGGCCTCCACCTGCTCCGGTTTAGTCGCGCCGGCAATCACCGAGCAGATTTGCGGCTGGCCCAGCAGCCAGGCAATCGCGAGTTCATGCAGCGCACGCCCGCGCGCTTCGGCAAAGGCGCGCAGTTTGTCCAGCAGGTCGAAGTTGGCGTCGGTGAAGTAGGCCTGTACGTAGGGACTGCGCTCGCCGCGCGTGCCGGGTGGCGGTGGCTGGCCGCGTTTGTACTTGCCGGTGAGGAAGCCACCA
>JANWXR010000203.1 GCA_025057205.1 Anaerolineales bacterium
GCGCAGATAGCGCTCCACGTCGTACTCGTCGCTGTAGCCGTACGCGCCGTGAATCTGCAGCGCCTCGCTGGCTGCCTCGAAGGAAGCTTCCGTGGCGAACCACTTGAGCAGCGACGTTTCCCGTGTGTTCCGCAGGCCCTGATTCTTCATCCAGCCGACGCGGAGATACAACAGCCGGCCTATCTCGTAATCGCGCACCATGCGTGCAATCTTCTGCTGTACCAGCTGGTGTTTGCCGATCTCTTTGCCGAAGGCCTTGCGAGTGTTGGCATACTTGATGCTGGCCTCCAGCGCCGCGCGGATCAGACCGACGGCGCCGGCCCCTACGGTGTAACGCCCGTTGTCGAGACAGGACATGGCAATCTTGAAGCCTTCGCCTTCCTCGCCTAGGCGGTTTTCGACCGGAACGCGCACGTCGTTGCAGTTCACCCAGCCGGTGGAGCCGGCACGTACGCCGAGCTTGCCGTGAATGTCGCCGCGCGTCACACCGGGCCGGTCGGTCTCGATGATGAAAGCCGAGAGCTGGTCGTGTGGGTCGGGCCGCTCCGGGTTGGTGCGCGCCACCCACAGGATGTGATGCGCCTTAGTGGCCAGGCTGATCCACATCTTCTCGCCGTTGATGATGTAATGGTCGCCGTCACGCCTGGCCGTCGAAGCCAGGTTCACCACGTCGCTACCGGCGCCCGGCTCGGTCAGGCCGAACATGCCGTACTTTTCGCCTTTGGCCTGAGGGACAAGGAAGCGTTGCTTCTGCTCCTCCGTGCCCCATTGCAACAGCGCCAGACTGTTCAGGCCCATGTGAACCGACATGATGACGCGCAGTGAAGAGTCCACTGCTTCCAGCTCTTCGCACACCAGGCCGAGGGTCAGATAATCGAAGCCCTGACCGCCATAGCGTTCAGGGATGCAAATGCCGAGGATGCCCAGCTCCGCCATGCGGGGCAGGATGCTGGGATGCATGCTCTGTGCGCGGTCGGCTTCCTTAATGATGGGTGCGACCTCGTGCTGACAAAAGTGGCGCACCATTTTCTGCACGCTGAGGTGTTCCTCGCTCAGTCGGAAGTCCATCGCAGATGCTTTTCCTTTCCGGTTGCCGCAGTAGGAGTTCGGTGGATGGGTATTGTATTCGAGCGAAGCCAGAAAATGAAAGCGACAGCTACCCGCCGGCAGAGCGCGGTGGAGGACATGCTCGCCGCGCTGGAGAAAATCAAAGAGCAGGGCAGCGAGCTCCTCTACGGCGGCAACTGCCTGCCGGAAAAAGGCCCTTGTTTCGTCGAGCCGACCATCGTGAAGATGAAGCAGCAGATGCCCATCGTCTGTGAGGGGACCTTCGCCCCCATCCTGTACCTGATGGAGTACGAGACGCTGGAGGAGGCCATCGCGCTGAACAACGCCGTGCCTCAGGCTCTCCCCTCGGCCATCTTCACCACCAACTTGCTCAAGGCCGAGCAGTTCCTCTCACATGCCGGCTCGAATTGCGGCCTGGCCAACGTCAACGTCGGCACGAGCGACGCGGAGATCGGCCTCGGCTTCGGCGGTGAGAAGGAGACCGGCGGCGGGCGCGAGTCCGGCTCGGATGCCTGGAAGCAGTATATGCGCCACCAGTCCAACGTCATCAACTGGAGCCGTGAGCTGCCACTGGCGCAATCTTCAGTCATCAGTCATCAGTCTTCAGTCATCAGTCTTCAGTCATCACTAGAGACTGAAGACTAAAGACTGAAGACTGCCCTTCATCCCTGTCGTCGGGGACGGTATTGGAGCGCTTCGGCCAGATGAGGGGGCTGGATACGCTCGCTGCCGGCCAGGTCGGCGATGGTGCGCGCCAGCTTGAGGACGCGATGGAAGGCGCGCGCCGAGAGGCCGAGCTGCGTCATCGCTGCCTTGATGAGCGCGGTGCCGGCCTCGTCCAGCGGGCAGTAAGTGCGCACCTCCGCCGGGCGCATATCGGCGTTGCAGGTCAGGCCCGTCCCGGCAAAGCGCACACGCTGGCGCTCGCGCGCCGCCTCCACCCGCGCCCGCACTACCTCCGAAGGTTCGCCCAGACGCTGATCGGTGAGCTTGGCGTAGTCCACGCGCGGCACTTCCACATGGATGTCAATGCGGTCGAGCAGTGGGCCGCTAATGCGCTTCTGGTAACGTGTGACGGTGGCCGGCGAGCAGGTGCATTCGTGCGTCGGGTCGCCGAAGTAACCGCATGGACAGGGGTTCATGCTCGCAATCAGTTGGAAGTTGGCGGGGAAGGTGAGCGTGCCCTTGGCGCGCGAGATGGTGACCACGCGGTCTTCAAGCGGCTGGCGCATCACTTCCAGCGTGCGTGCATCGAACTCCGGCAGTTCATCCAGAAAGAGCACGCCGCGGTGCGCCAAGCTGATCTCGCCGGGGCGCGGCACATTGCCGCCGCCGACCAGCCCGGCGTGCGAGATGGTGTGATGCGGCGCGCGGAAGGGTCGTTGCTGGATGAGCGGCGTGCCCGGCGGCAGCTGGTCGGCGACCGAATACACGCGCGTCACATCCAGCGCCTCGTCAATCGTCAGGCTGGGGAGTATTGAGGGCAAGGCCCGTGCCAGCATGGTTTTGCCCGAGCCGGGCGGTCCGATCATCAGTACGTTATGCCCACCGGCAGCAGCTACCTCCAGCGCGCGCTTCACATGCTCCTGTCCCTTCACCTCGCGAAAGTCGGTGGGGACGAAGACCGGCGTCGCGTTGACTTCGGGCGTGACCGACACCGGCGCAATCGGCTGCAGGCCGGTCAGATGATGAACGAGCTGCTGCAAGTTGGCGACGGGAAGGACGGTGATGCCCGGCACCAGCGCGGCCTCGCGCGCATCGGCCTCGGGCACGAAGAGCGTGCGGTAGCCTTCTGCCCGCGCCAGCGCCGCCATTGGCAGCACGCCACGCACGTGGCGCACCGCGCCGTCCAGAGAAAGCTCGCCCACGACCAGCGCGCCCTCAAAGGCCTCCGGCGCAATCTGGCCGGCGGCGGCCAGCACGCCGAGCGCGATGGGCAAATCATAGGCCGGGCCTTCCTTGCGAAGCGAGGCCGGCGCCAAGTTCACGGTCAAGCGTTTCTGGGGGAAGTAAAAGCCGGAGTTGCGGATGGCGGCCTGCACGCGCTCACGGCTCTCCTGCCCGGCCGCCTCCGGCAGGCCGACGATGGTGAAAGTCGGCAGGCCGTTAGCGGAGTCCACCTCCACCT
>JANWXR010000204.1 GCA_025057205.1 Anaerolineales bacterium
GCTCGGGCAACGCCAGTCGCGCCGCAGCCTCCGGCCACAGCCTATCCTCCGGCCCAAGCACCCACCAGGCCCGGCCTGCCGGCGCGACGAGTCCCTGTCCGGCATCGAACCAGCGCGGGCGCAGGCCGTTGCCGCCCAGCCTCAGCCGCAGTTCGTCGCCGAACTTGTACTCGTCCACATAGCCCGCCGCAGCAATGGGCGGAGGGGCAAACGGGCGCGGGCTGGCGACGGCCACGTACAAAGGCGGGAAAGGCCGGCGACCACACGTTGAGCGCGCCGATGGCAGCCATCGCTGCCGAAAAGAGCGACAGGGCAGCGAGGAGGAGGCGGGTGAACATAGCGCGATACAGCTCCGGTTGAATCAGAGCGAAAGCCGATAGCAACGTTGCCGGGATGAGCAACCAGCGCGGGCTGAACGCATAGCCGCCGAAGTTGTTCGTGGAGAAGATGAAGTACAGCGTGTACAGCGTGTACAGCGTCGCGCCCAGCCCTACAACCCAGGCCACCTCGCGCATCACACCGCGCCCAACAAGCATCGCCCGTAGCGATGCCGCTACGATCCACAGCAAGATTGGAAAGAAGAGAAAGACGCCGCGCGCGCCGAACAGCAGGTCAAAGGCATATCGCCCGCTGTCTTCGGCTGGCCGATTGCCGGCCACCGTCGCTTCGAACTCCAAACCTGGAAACTGATAGCCGGCAGTGTACATCTGCGGCGGAAACGGGTTGCCGACGATTTGAAAGTTCAGCGCAACCGAGAGCAACAACGGGGTCAGGCTTCCTGCGATGAACCAGATAACTTGTATGCGCCGCCGCCATAGTACCCACGCGCCCAGCAGCAGTCCGAAGAGTCCTCCCGATAGGTCAAGCGCCGCGCCAAGAGACGCTGCAAAGCCGGCCAGCGCCAGCATGCCGCGCGCCGGCTGCGGACGGGTCAGCAAAAGATACAGCGCGCCGAACAGAGCAGCGGCGGCAGGGACATGATTGGTGAAGACGGTGCTATACGGAAACAGCGCCGTGCCGAAGCTCAACGCCAGCGTTGCACTGACGCTCAACGCATTCGTCGCACCGAAGCGTCGCGCCAGCCGGTAGGCCAGCGCCGCCAGCCACACGCCCGGCGCGCTCACCAGCGTCCACGTCAACAGCACATACGCCCAATCGGCCTGCAACGGCTCCAGCAGCGCCCGGCAGAAGGTCGGGCTGCGTTCCGGGTCGCAGCCGTCCGCCTGCAGTCGCAGGCCCAGTCCATGATGCAGACCGGCATACACGCCGGCGCCCAGCCACGCCAGCAGCGGCGGTTTGTCCGAATGGAATTGCTCGCCCACTTTAGAGCAAATTCCTAATTGATCTACGGCTCCACAGTAGAAACTCACTGAAAATAGCTCGAATTTTGTACGCCCTGCCGTAAATCAAGCTGGAAATCGCTCTAATCTTGTCCACCGTCGCAAAGGACGACACATCAATTCGCCAGACGCCGCGATGCACCAGCGATTCGATGGCGGCCAGGCGCGAGGCGTCGTTAGAGGAGTAAGCGCAGCTGGAAACAAAGGCGAAATAGATGCTGGCCACGACCGCAGCAACGAGCCGGGTCAGGTCGCGGCCTTGCGGCGCGGCCTTGCGGCGCGCACCGTTCCGCTACCATTCGCCCTGTGAGAGCGCGTAAAAGGAGCGCAGCCGGCCGGCCTGTGATTCGACGAAGAAATCGGTGACCAGGTAACCGGCCGCGAAGGCCAGCTCGAAGACCTCGCGGATGTGGTAGCGCCAGGCACGGGCCAGCCCCAGGTCGTAAACCTTGATGGCCTGAAAGTTGTAGGGGATTTCGACGAGGGCAAATGTGCCCTCTGGCTTCTGGAATCTTTCGGCCGGGTGAAGCAGACCGTCGGTCTCCGATACCTGCGCCGGGTTCAGCGTCGGGGCGCCGGTGGAGGTGAAGGACTCCAGGTTGAGTGCCCCCCGTCCGCCTTCCAGCCGCTCGCGCACGCGGTTGGAGGTGATCCACCAATCCACCTGGAAACGGTCGGAGGGCAAGCCGGCGTTGAGGGCATCGCTCATTGAGCCGTACACGTCGCGTTTGTAGGTACGGCAGACGGCGCCCAGTCGGGCGATGTTGAGGTGCGCGTTGCGCGACTCCAGCGGGTCATACGTCCAGGTGATGAGGCGCACGCCCTGCCTAAGCACGAACTCGCGCTGGGCGAGTTTGAGCCGATAGCCGATGTGCTGGTCACGGTATTCGGGCAGCACGCCGAGCATGTGCGAGCAGTGTTTGAGGCGCGTCATGGCCGGGCGGTCGTCGTTATCGCCCTCCGCGCCGAGAAAGCCGAAGACGAAGCCGACGAGCTTATCGCCGTCGAACGCGCCCAACACCAGCCCGCCATTCTGAGCGGCCGTGCTCAGCAGGTGGCGCGGCACCACCTCAACGTCCGAGCCGGGCCAGACGGCGCGTTGCAGGTCTTCCGCTGCCAGATAGTCGGCATGGCTTTCGAGGGGACGAATGGTGAACATGCAGGGACGTGGATAGAAAGTAGAAAGTAGTGAGTAGCGAGCAATTCTCTCACACTTTCTACTTTCTACTTTCTACTTTCTACTCTCTACTTTCTACTCTCCACTCTCTACCTCAAACGCTTCAGCACCTCGCCCCACCATTTCCGTTCGCGCAGGTACTCCAGCGTCGGCTCCAGGCGCGCCGGCTTCAGGCCGAAGTAGCGCGTGACGCTGGTCAGTTCACAGACTCGGTTCTGCGCGAAGTGGTCGAGCCAGTACGGCGTGAGCGGCGAGCGCGGCAAGACCTGGTCGGCGAACCAGGCACCCCAGCGCAGCCAAACCGGGCTAGCCTTGAGGATGCGCCGCGGTGCGTTCGTCTTCTCCATCACCAGCTCGGCCAGCTCACGTAACGTGATGAACTCCGGCCCGCCCAGGGAGAGGGTCTGGTTCCATAAAGCCTCGTCGCTCAAGGCCCATTCCAGACAGGTCGCCAGGTCTTCGATCCAGAGCGGCTGCAGCGTCGTGCGCCCATCGCCCGGCAGAAAGACAACGCCCGGGCTGAGGCGAATGATGGCCGCCAGTGTGTTAATGAGCACATCCTCACGCCCGTAGAGAAGCGCCGAGCGGATGATCAGATATTCGAGGCCGCTCTGCCGAATGAACTCCTCGGCGATGCCCTTGGCCTTTTGCACCGGATAGGCCGAGGC
>JANWXR010000205.1 GCA_025057205.1 Anaerolineales bacterium
TACATCGAGTGTCTGGACGACGGCCGGTCCACGCCCTACGACATCCTGCTCGACGACTACGAGCCGGAGATGAAGACGGCGGAAGTGCAGCGCGTCTTCGACGACTTGAAGGCCGGGCTGATTCCACTCATCGCCGCCATCCGCGACCGGCAGGACGCGGTCAGTGACGCCTGCCTGCACGGCCACTTCTCGGTAGAGGCGCAAGCAGCGTTCTGCTGGAGGCTGGTCGAGATGCTGGGCGCTTCCCGCGAAAGCTGGCGGCTCGACCCCACGGTGCATCCGTTCGCCAGCAACTCCGCCACGCAGGACATCCGCATCACCACCCGTTACTACGAGCATTTTCTCAACCCGGCGCTCTTCGGCTCGATGCACGAGTTCGGTCATGGGCTGTACGAGCACCAGATCAGCCCGGCGTTGGAGCGCACGCCGCTGTGCCGGGGCGCGTCGCTCGGCCTGCACGAGAGCCAGAGCCGGATGTGGGAGAACCTCGTCGGGCGCAGCCGGCCCTTTTGGAACTTCATGTACCCACACCTTCAGGCCGCCTTTCCGGAGCAATTTGCCAACGTTCAACTTGAAACCTTCTACCGCGCCATCAACAAGGTACAGCCCTCCTTCATCCGCGTGGAGGCGGACGAGGCCACCTACAGCCTGCACATCATCCTGCGCTTCGAGCTGGAGCAGGAACTAATCGCCGGCAGCCTGGCGCTGCGCGACCTGCCGGAGGCGTGGAACGCGCGCTTCAAGGATTACTTCGGCTTAGAAGTACCCAACGACGCCGAGGGCGTGCTGCAGGACATCCACTGGGCGGCCGGCATGATCGGCTACTTCCCCACTTACGCGCTCGGCTCGATCATCGCCTGCCAGCTTTGGGAGAAGATTCTGGCGGACGTGCCCGACCTGTACACGCAGCTCGAACGCGGCGAGTTCGGCGCGCTGCGCGAGTGGCTGCGCCTGAACCTGCACCGACACGGGCGCAAGTTCACCCCCGCCGAGACTCTGCGCCGCATCACCGGCGGAGCAATTGACGTGGGGCCGTTTCTGCGTTACCTGCGTACAAAGTTCGGCGAAATCTACGGGCTGAACTGAAGCAAGACCCAGGCCTCAGACTTTCCAGCAAGCAAAAAACCCCTCGCACTCCGGCTGCGAGGGGTTCTTCATCTTCCGACGTAACCGCTCAGCCATCCCGCTTTATCCGCAGATGACGCAGCTTTTCGCAGAGAAAATCTGCGCTTATCTGTGACATCTGCGGATTCTTTTCAACGGCTGGAAGCTCTTGCCTGAGCAGTTACCTTCCGACTTACGTTGTTATGACGCCGTCAGTAGCTCGAACGAGAACGTGCTGCCCCGGCCCAGTTCGCTCTCCAGCTCGATGTGCGTGTGATGGGCCTCGAGCAGCTTGCGCACCAGCGCCAGGCCCAGCCCCATGCCGCCGGCCCGCCGCGTGGTTGAGCCATCCGACTGATAGAACACGGCGAAGATGCGCTCGCGCTCGTCCTCCGGGATGCCCGGGCCATGGTCGCTGACGGAGATACGCACGCGGTCGCCGCGCCGCTCGGCGACGAGCTGCACTTCGCTGTTGAGAGGGCTGAATTTGATGGCGTTGTCCAGCAGATGGCGGATGACGCGCGAGAGGGCCGCACCATCGGCCAGCACCGGGGGCAGCTCGAACGGGACGGTGGCGCGAACAGTGATGCCGCGCCGCGCAGCGCGCGCCATCAGCGTCTCCACTGCGTTCTGGCACACGTCGTACACCGGCACCGGCGCCAGCGTCAGTGGGCGGTCCTGCATATTGCCGAAGTCCACGATGTCCTCGACCACGCGCTCCAGTTGCTCGGTGGCTTCCTCAGCCACACGCACGCCACGCGCCTGTTCCGGCGTCAGCTCGCCCAGCGCGCCGTCGGCCAATAGGGTAACGGTGCCCTTAACGTGCAACACCGGCGTGCGCAGCTCATGTGCCACGTTGGTGATGAACTCGGACTTGAGCCGATCCAGCTCGCGCAGCTCGGCCAGCGCGCGTTGCAGCTCGACGGTGCGCTCGGCCACGCGCCGTTCCAGTTCGGCGTTGGCCGCGCGGAGCTGGTCGTACAAGCGCTTGATGCGCACCAGCGACTTGATGCGCGTCACCAGCTCCACCGCGTCGAACGGCTTGGAGATAAATTCATCGGCGCCGGCTTCTGCGCCGCGCGCGCGCTCGCGTGCGCCCCGCAGAGCGGTGATCAGCACAATTGGAATGTACAGCGTGACGGGGTCGGCCTTGAGCCGGCGGCAGACCTCATAGCCATCCGGCTGCGGCATCAGCACATCCAGCAGGATGACATCGGGCAAATGTGTATGGGCCAGCGCCAGGCCGTCTTCGCCGTCTTCCGCTGCCAGCACGCCAAAGCCCTGCGGCTCCAGCACGCGAGTCAACAGCTCGAGGTTGTGCGGGTCGTCGTCCACCACCAGCACCGAGGCGGGCAGCACATCCAGGCGCGGCGTTTCGGCCAGGGCCGGTTCATCTAGCAGGGCGATCGTCTTCTTCATACCATGAATGGTACGCGCCGTTGTCTAGCCCCGAAAGATCGAGGCAGTTACGACTTGGTTTACCGCGGCGCAAGTCAGGCGGTGAGGGGTGAATGGTATAATCCCGCCTCAGCGCGCTTCGGCTGCACTCTGGCGGAAGTGCTGGAACTGGCAGACAGAACGGACTTAGGATCCGTCGGGGCAACCCGTGAGGGTTCAAATCCCTCCTTCCGCATCTCAACGGCCGGCATTGACGCATCTGACCGAGCGGCTAGGCCGGCTCTCGGCCTCCGGCAGCTTGTGTTTCATCAATGCCGGCAACGACACACGTTCTCTCACGGAAGGACATCGTGCTGAAGATTGAAACGCACCCAAACGAAGACCGCACGCTCCACATGACGGTGGAGGTGTCGGAGGACCGCGTCAAACCCGCTCTTCAAGCAGCAGCCCGCGAAATCTCCAAACGTTACCCGGTGCGAGGCTTTCGCCCAGGCAAGGCGCCGTTGGAGTACGTCATGCGCGAGTATGGCGAGCGCGCCGTCTATGAAGCTGCGCTTGAAGACCTGGGCCAGAAGGTCTACGCCGAAGCGCTTGACCAGGAAAAGATCGAAGCCTACGGCCCCGGCTCGATGGTGGACGTGCAGCTCAAGCCGCTGGTAATGAAGTTCGTTGT
>JANWXR010000206.1 GCA_025057205.1 Anaerolineales bacterium
GGATAATGACCGCCACATATACGGAAGCGCGGGCGCAACTGCGTAACTTCTATTGAACTAGCACCATTGGTTCGTAGTTCGTAAAGCGACAGGCGGCCTGCCGGTACCGGTAGGCCGCCTGCGACTTGCGGACGACTTCGCTGGCTGTCTTCTACGGCAACGACCCCACTACGTTGAAAGTCTGGTAGATGTGGTCGAGCGCCTCCAGGTCGGCGTCGGTCATGATGTTGACCTCGAGCAGCACCAGAAAGGCGGTCGGGTCGCTCTTAGGCCGGGCGGAGAGGACGACGTAGACGTTGCCGGCGCCTTGGCAATCGGTGAAGACGTCGTACTTGCCCTCATAAACAGAGTCGGAATAGTCGTTGCGACTCTTGAATTTGCAGCTCTGCTGGAGGTCGTCGCGGCGAATGTCCAGCACCTGGATGTAGCCGCCCAGTTGCGCGATGTCATCCGACACACCGAAGAACATGCCCGGCTCATCCCAGCGCTCGTTGAAGCGTTGTAGGTTGGGCGCAGCACTTAGCCCGGCACCGATCACTTCGTTGCCGTCCATCCAGTTGCTGCCGTCAATGTCGCTCCACTCGGCGGGGATCTCCACGACGATCGCGCCGCTGTCATCGGTCACTTGGATGTATCGGGAGTAAGTGATAGTTCCGTCGGAAGCTCCGGAGGGGGGGACTTCGCCGCCCAAATTTCTGGCAAACGAATAGGTCGCCGCCAATTCGCGCCCGTTCAGCTGGCCGGAGAGTACTTCCTGCGTGCTGAAGCGTAACACTTCAATGGAGATCACGTCCTCGGGCGAGCGGGTGCTGAGAATGTCGCAGTAATCGCCCATGGTACCGTCGGTCGCCAACACCAGCCCTTCCATCGTCATCAGGATGTCGCCGCCGCGGATGCCGGCTTTGTCTGCCGGCGAGCCTGATTCTACCGAGGCAACCCAGATCCCGGTCAAGGAACCATCGTCTGAGGCGATGGCCTGACCGTTGATGCCAATCGACTCAACATCTCGACCCTGCCGTAACTGCTCAACTACACCCTGTGCCAGGTCGGCAGCGATGCCAAAAGCCTGGCGCGCCTGGATGTTACTGGCGTAATTCACGGCCACCACTTTCCCGTTCTGGTCCACTACCGGCCCGCCGGAAGTGCCCGGATTGGTCGTTGCATCGTATTCCAGAACGTGGTCTACCGAGGCCCAGGAAGTGCGTCCGTTAGCTTTCTCCTTCGAAATCACGCCGCGCGTCAGCGTGTATTCCGGGTCGCCTAGCGGGAAACCAGCCACGTAGATGTCTAGGCCGACCTTGACCGGCTCGGTGCGCCACTTCAGGTAAGGATAGCCGTCTCCCTCAATGTCAATCACTGCTAGGTCGGAGCACTCGGAGACGCCCAGGATGCGTGCATTACGGGCTTCTCTCTCGCCGCCTATCCAGACCTTGATCAGCGCCGCGCCGGTGACTACGTGGTTGTTCGTAACCGCAATGCCAGATGGGTCAATGATGAAGCCGGAGCCGCGCCCGGCAGCGTTGTACACCGTTCCAACTTGCGGATCCACAAAGGTGCCTTGCGCTTCCACTTGGATTACAGCGGACTTTACATCTTCGACAGACTTGACCGCGCCGGAGGCGGATGATGGCGTGATGGTGGAGCCGGGCTCTAGCGTGGGTACAGTGATGTTCGGCCCACCACAGGCCAGCGCCGTAATGACCAGCGCCAGCGGAACGGCCAGGACGGAGTGAAGCTTGTGGGTTCTCATAGGTTTTCTCCTGGATAAAGTAGCCCTACGGATAACTTTGCGCTCGTAGGGTTGTGTCATAATCTCAAAAACGGTTCAGGCAAGCTTTCAAAATGAGAGAGCTTGTGTTCCGGTGGTGATGCTGCGTAGGGAAATGCCGGCCAGAAACAAGCCCATGAGGGCATACACTAACGTTTCCCGCCGCGAGTCACGTCCACGCAAAAAGGCGTACAGGCCGGGAAGCGAGATGACGAGCACAACTCCGTACAGATAGTGAATCCAGGCGCGGGCTGCGACCGCGCCTTGTAGCGCCAGCGCGACACCTACCGCAAATTGCGCCGCAAACAATAACTCACCAACGATGAGCACGCCAAGGTAAGAACCGCTCACGCCCTGGTTGCGGAAAAAGGCCCACAGGCCATGACCGAAAATAATCAGGCTGAAGATTGTGCAAGCGTTGGCGAGGCCGTTGTGAATTTGGTTGAGCGACATGGCCGCTGAAGGTTACGCAAACTACTGGCATTTTACCACACAGGTCGGGGCTGCCCCACCGATTCCCTTAGAGCGCGTCTTGAAAACTCACCCCTGAGCCAATTTTGGGGGTCATCAGGCGGATCATCGCCACAGAGATAAGCGTAGTTCAGCCGGGCTTCCAACTGCGCAAGCTGCGCTGTCAGGTTCGCCGCCTGCTGTTGATACGTCCTGACCCGTTGCTCGACCCACGCTACCAGCGTCTCAGGTCCGGCTTGATAGGCGGCCAAAATCTCGTCCTGTGTAGGCATGGCGCGCTACAATAAGACCCCAGACCCGTATGCACGCAAAGGCTGTCAGGGAACGCGCCGTCTCTTCGACTGCCGCTTTGGCTTTGCTCGCCGTCCGCTCAGGGTGCGGCTGACATGTTTTGCGTGCACACTGCGTAGGGTGAGTTTTCGACTTGGCCTTCATCCAGATTTCACCGAAGTTTCTCTCGACATTTGCGGCTCCCCGTTTGTAGATTTGTTATAACCGAGATGCAAATTTGGTAGGACTTACGCGGTTGGCAGGGGGTGCCGCTATATCTGGCGGAATTCCGGTGGGCATGACCGCTACATATGTGGCGGCACGGGTGCAACTGCGTAACTCCTAATATTGGTTCTTGCATAACTGGACTTTGGCAAATGGAATTTTTGGTGCCAGATATAGCGGCTTGATGCTTTGCCTGACCGCCATATCTTGTGTCCAAGCCGGGATTTGCCAGACTCCAGTAATTTTTTAAACTCACCTTACGCAGTTTTGCGTAAAATCAGACCATGAAAAACAGCAAACTCTTTGACCTGTACAATGACTGGACTTTGGCAAATGGAACTTTTGGTGCCAGATATAGCGGCTTGATGCTTTGCCTGACCGCCATATCTTGTGTCCGAGCCGGGATTTGCCAGACTCCAGTACAGTAGACTTTATCCG
>JANWXR010000207.1 GCA_025057205.1 Anaerolineales bacterium
CCCGTATTCCAGCGCGCGAACGTAGTTGAACACTTCACGCACATCAGTCTCGGGCGGCGCCGGCTTCAGGCCGGGCAGGTGCAGTTGCCCGGCCTCAAAGACGTATAGGTCGGCCAGGCCGGCCTGTGTGCCCTCAATGCGCGACGACAGCACCGCCTCGCGGCGGACAAAGGGATGGACGAGTAGATGCGGATTGGGGAGGGTTCGTCCCAGGCCGGCTAACTCGCCGAGCGCGCGGTCGGCATCGGACAAAGTTCATATCAGTTCGGCGCTTAAGGTCAGATGAGGTGGCAACGGGTTGGGCACAAATGCTACATACGCCGTTGCTCCATGACCAATTTGAATCACCCTGCCGGAGGTGCTGTGTTGGAAGCGAGCCGGATCCATTTCGGAATGCGTTTGGCCAGGAGGCAGCCATTAGTTTAGCATAGGCAGCAGCGCCGCGCGCTCGGGTTGTGTACCCCGAACAGGCCGGGGAGACGCCGCCCCTCCGTGACCTCAGCGCCCCTCAATCTCTCAGTGCCCTCAGTGTTCCTCCCTTTGCGCTGTTCGACTAGCGCCGGAACGCCAGCAGCCGCAGCCCGTTGAGCGAGACCAGCACCGTGCCGCCCTCGTGACCGATGACGGCCAGCGGCAGCGACAGCCCGGCAAAGAAGATGCTCACCAGCATCAGCGCAATCATCAGCATGGCAAACGCCAGGTTGATGACGAGCGTCCGGCGCGTGGCGCGGCTCAGGGCAATGACGTAGGACAGGTTGCGCAGGTCGTGGTAAATGTGCACCAGGTCGGAAGTTTCGTGGGCCACGTCCGTGCCGGCGGCGCCCTTGGCGTTGCCCTGGTCGGCGGTGGCCAGCGCCGGCGCGTCGTTCACGCCGTCGCCCACCATCGCCACCGGGCCGTACTGCGCCCTCAACTTGCGGATCAGGCGCAGCTTGTCTTCGGGCAACAGCTCGGCGTGTACGGCGTCCACACCCGCCTCACGCCCGATGGCCTCGGCCACGCGCGCATGATCGCCGGTCAGCATCACCACACGTTCCACGCCGGCCGCCTTCAGCTCGCGCACCGCTTGCGCAGCGTTGCGGCGCAGCACATCCGCAATCGCAATCACGCCGAGCACCGCCGGTTCGGGCGAGAGCCGGGCCACCAGCACCGTCGTCTTGCCTTCCATCTGCAAGCGCTCTATTTCGCGCTGCGCCATCTCCCTGCCCGAAAGCTCCAGCCCGTTGAAATAGCGAGCGTTGCCGACGGCGATCTCTTGGCCTTCGATAATGGCGCGCACGCCCTGCCCGCTCTCCGATTGAAAGCCGGTGACCTCGGCCAGCGTCAGCCCGCGCTCCTGCGCCGCCTGCACAATAGCCTTCGCCAGTGGATGCTCGGACTTGGCCTCGACGCTGGCAGCCAGGCGGAGGATTTCGGATTTTGGATTTTGGATTGTTGATTGCATGCCGTCCAAAATCGAAAATCCACAATCCGAAATATCGGTGACGTACGGCTTGCCCTCCGTCAGTGTGCCGGTCTTATCGAAGGCGACGACCTTGATCGCGGCGGCCTGCTCCACGTGAATGCCGCCCTTGAACAGGATGCCGCGCCGCGCGCCGTTGCCGATGGCCGAGAGGATGGAGGCCGGTGTGCTGATGATGAGCGCGCACGGCGAAGCGGCCACCATCACCGTCATCGCGCGGTAGAAGGCCGTATTGAACGCCTCGCCGAAGAACAGCGGGACGACGGCGACGACGGCGGTGAAGGCGATGACGAACGCGGCGTACCGCTGCTCGAAGGCGTCGAGCCAGCGCTGCGTTTTGGCCTTCTGGCTGTGCGCTTCTTCCACCAGCTTAATCATCCGGGCAAGGGTGGAGTCCTGCGCCAGCCGGGTCACGCGCACTTCCAGCCCGCCGGTGGTGTTGACGGTGCCGGCCAGCACCGTGTCTCCGACCTGCTTGTGGATGGGCATGGACTCGCCGGTGATGGGGGACTGGTCCACCGCGCTCTCACCCTCGATCACTATGCCGTCCATCGGGATGCGCTCGCCGGGCCGGACGAGGATGATGTCGTTGAGGACGATGCGTTCGATGGGCAGCACGGCCGTGCGCCCGCTGCGCCGGACGAGGGCCGTGGTGGGGCGCAGCTTCATCAGCGCGCGGATGGCGTTGCGCGTGCGGTCGAGGGCGAAGGCCTGCAGGGCATTGGAGAGCGAGAAGAGGAACAGCAGCATCGCGCCCTCGAACGGCGCGCCGACGAGCCAGGCGCCGATCGCCGCCAGCACCATCAGCAGGTCAATGTCCACCTTGCGCTCGCGCAACGCCTCCAGGCCGCCCTTGAGGCCGAAGGCGCCGCCTGCCGCATACGCCACAGCGTAGCAGGCGACCACAACGGCTACATTGGCGCCGAGCTGCTCCGCTAACCAGCCGCCCAGCATGGCGACGAGCGTGACGGCGGTGAGCGCCGCTTCGAGTTGATTGGCGCTGATCGGGAAACGTTGGCGAAGCCGCGCCCAGAGGGAAGGTGATTTGGGCGGCGCGGGCGCGGCCCGCACCTCGAGGCTCTGCACGTAGCGGTTGACCTGCGCCGCCTCGGGCGCGGGATAGCTGACATTGAACACGCCGCCGAGGTAGCTGGCCGAAGGCGGGCGCACGCCGCGGCCGTTGAGCCGGTTGCTCCACAACAGCACGCACGACTCGCACACGCCGCGCCCCTCGGAGTCCAGCCGCAGCGCGCAGTCCTCGAAGCGCTTCTGAAACGTGGGCGCAAGCTCCAGCGCAAAACGCGCCACCTCCGCCTCGCTGAGCTGGCGCGCGTCGTAGTCGAAGGTCATCTGCGCACGCACCGGGTCTATTTGTGCGGCGAGAATGCCCGATTGTGCGTGCGTGGCCTCGTGGATAATGGAGAGGCAGGAATCGTGTTCGGGTGCGGCAGGCTTGGACATGCGGCGACGCTCCGGCCTCTATTGTCACGCAGCGCGGGGAAACGTCAAGCGCCGAACGTCACCAAAAGATGTGACCGGCGAGCCTGAGGCGCAGGGATAAGGTGAGGCTATGCTTTGCGCAGCGCCGACCAGATTTCCTTGACCGAGAGCCGCTTGCCATAGACCAGCAGGCTGGCGCGGAAGACCTTGACGCCGGCCCACATCACCAGCGGCAGGCTCAGAACCAGCACCGCAATGCTGCCGAC
>JANWXR010000208.1 GCA_025057205.1 Anaerolineales bacterium
CCCCCTACCGAGAATTTTGTCGAGGAAGACGAGTTCCCGTTTTAGTCGTGGTAGCCCAGCCTCTGTGGGCTGGGAGCAGATTGAGGCAAACCCATGGACCAGAATCCCGCTCTCAACCCGTCAGCCGATGATAGTGAAGAGGTTGTCGAAAGCAGCCCGCGCTACGGCCGCGCCCAGCGTCAGGTGATCAAGATCGCTATCAGCGACGCTGCGCAGATCAACTACAAGAACGTCGAGTTTCTGCGCCAATTCCTCTCCGATAGCGGCAACATTCGCCCACGCCGGCAGACCGGCGTGTCCGCCCACCAGCAGCGGCGGCTGGCCCAGGCCGTTAAGCGTGCGCGGCACATGGCGTTGTTGCCGTTCACCGAGGCACACGAACGCTAACCTATGGCCAAGAACAAACTCGGCCTGGCCAACACGCTCACGCGCAAGCAGCTCTCCCGCGCCCAGCGTGACCGGCAGTTGCAGCTCTATGTGCGCATCGGCGCTGCTGTCGTCGGTGTGCTGTTGGCCGGCATCCTGGGCTGGGCCGCGTTCGATACGCTGGTGTTGCAGCCGGCGCAGCCGGTGGCCCGCGTCGGCGGCGTGGCTATCACCACCAGCGAGTTTCAAAAGGCGGTGCGCTTCCGCCGCCTCCAGCTTATCAATCAGTATCGGCAGCTCAGCGACCCGCAGATGGCGCAGTTCTTTAGCCAACAGCTACAACAAATCGAGTCGCAGCTAAACGACACGAACTCACTGGGGCGCAGCGTGCTGGATGAGCTTATCAATGACCGACTCATCCGACAGGAAGCCGCACGGCGCGGCATCATCATTGACCCGGCAGCGCTCGACAGGCGCTTTCAGGAGTTCTTCGGCTACTACCCTAACGGGACCGAGACGCCGACCATCACCCCTTCGCCGCTGCCCACCGACATCCCACCCACGCTCAACCCAACCGTGGTCGCTGCCTGGACGCCGACCCCGACCCTCACGCCGACTGCCACGTTGACGCCGACGGCGACCGCCACGCCCGGCCCGACCTCAACCCCAACCGCCGTCCCCTCTGCTACACCGACGTTTACACCGGAGCCGACCGCAACACCCATGACCACTCAAGCCTATGCAACGCGGGTTGCCGAGTATCTCGGCGGGGTGAACCGGCTGGCCGGCTTTACCGAGGCCGACCTGCGTTACTACGTCGAGTCGCTCATGTACCGTGAACGACTGGAGGCCATCATCGGCGAGGAGAAGCAGCCCGCCGTGCAGGAGCAGGTTTATGCCCGGCACATCCTTGTGGAGGATGAGGCTACAGCGCGCGAGCTGCGGCAGCGCCTGGAGGCCGGCGAGTTGTGGGATGCACTGGCCAATGAATACTCCATCGACGCCTCCAACGCGCAGCGTGGCGGCGACCTGGGCTGGTTCCCGCGGCGCGGCGTGATGGTGGATGCTTTTGCCGACGTCGCTTTCGCGACACCGCTGGGGACGATCAGCCAGCCGGTGCAGACCGAGTTCGGCTGGCACCTTATTCAGGTGCTGGATAAGCAACTGCGCCCCATCCCACCCGCTCAACTGGAGCACGCACGCCAGCAGGCTTTTGAAGACTGGTTGGCGGAGCAGCGGCGGGCCACCGGGCCGGACGGCCAGCCTTTGGTCGTCGAGTTTTTCGAAATCTGGAGCATGCGTGTGCCAACCAGCCCTTCCCTAAACTCTTTGCGATAGCCAAACCTAACAGGAGATAGCCTCTCGCAACAAAAAAGCCCGGTGCGCTAAGCGCCGGGCTTTTTCTTCCCCTGGCGTAACTGCTCAGGCGTGCTGATTTATCCACAGATTAGGCAAATTTTCGCGGAGAACATCTGTGGCCATTTGTGATTCTACTGAAAAAAGTCCATTGGAACCGCGAAGACGCCAAGAACGCTAAGGAAAATAAGAGCAGAGCTTTTGCGCCCTCCGCGGCTTCGCGGTGAGATCATAGTTTTTGCACTGGAGTCATCTGTGACATCTGTGGATGCTTTTCAACGGCCGGGAATTATTGCCTGAGCAGTTCTCCTGGCCTTACGGCATCTCGCCCTTGTAAATCTTCATGATGTTGCCCAGCAGCTTGAGGGCTTCGGGCTTAGGGCGCTGGAAGGCGTTGCGCCCGATGATGGAGCCAAAGCCGCCGCCGTCGCGGATGGCGCGCACCTCTTCGAGCACGGCGTTGGGGTCTTCCTTAGCGACGCCACCGGAGAAAATCACAATCCGCCGGCCGTTGAAGGCCGCCTGCGTCATGTGCCGCACGCGATCGGCCAATGTGCTAATCGGTACCTGATACTTCTCGTACACCTTCTTGGCCTCCGGCTGCTCGATGTGGTCGGTGGAGAGCTTGATCTTAATCATGTGTGCGCCCAGCTGGGCCGCGATTTGCGCCGCGTAGGCCGTCACGTCCACGGCGGTCTCGCCGGCCTTGCTCATCGTTCCGCCGCGCGGGTAAGACCAGACCACGACGACCAGGCCGGCCCGTTTGGCCTCGAGAGTCAATCGTTGCAACTGCTCATATTGCAGGCGGCGCTCCGCCGTGCCGGGATAGATGGTGAAGCCGATGGCGACGCAGCCCAGACGCAGGGCGTCTTCTACGCTGGCCGTGACCGCGCCGAGCGGGTCCTTTTCGTCCTGTAGCACGTCGTGGTTGTTAAGTTTGAGGATGAGCGGAATCTCGCCGGCGTAATCGGCGGCTACGGCCTCGAGGAAGCCAAGCGGCGCGGCGTAAGCGTTGCAGCCGGCTTCAATCGCCAGTTCGATGTGATAGCGCGGATCGTAACCGGGCGGGTTGGGCGCGAAGCTGCGGCCCGGGCCGTGCTCGAAGCCCTGGTCCACGGGCAAGATGACGAGCTTGCCCGTGCCTGCCAGATAGCCGCTGTTGAGCAGCCGGGCCAGGTTGGTCAGCGTGCCCGGGTTATCGCTGCGATACCAGGACAGGATTTCTTTGACGCGTTCGGTCGCCATGGGTCACTCCTTGGGGTGAGGCAGTCTTGGGAAACAGCCTTAGTATAAGTGTCGAGGGCGAAGGGTGTCAAAGTGTCGGGTGTCATGTTTTTGCCGTGTCTGTCATAGCGCAAGGCGAGCTATCCCGGTCAGGTCCCCGTCAGGCCACGCCACAACTGGAACAGGCCGAAGCCGGCCAGCGCCAGCGCGGCGG
>JANWXR010000209.1 GCA_025057205.1 Anaerolineales bacterium
TCGCCGAGCTTCGCCCAATACTCGTTGCGGTCCTTTACGCCGTACACCCATTCGTCCAGCCACGCCTTCACGCCCTCGGATGTCGCAGAGAGCTTATCCCACTCCAGGTAGAAAGCGTTGTCGCGGTCGTAATAGCCCTGCGTGTAGGAAGGATGCGCGCAGAACGGCACATGGCAGACCGCCGTCACCACCAGGCCGGGGATCAGCGTGCGGTTCGGGTCGGAGCGGATGATGCTCTCTTCCACAATCTCCTCGGCGGTGAGGATGACGCGCCGGCTGGCGAAGGCCGCCTCCTTCTGCTCGCCGAGGATGCCCCAGATGTGCGCGTTGCCGTGAACGTCCGCACGTTGGACGTGGATGATGGCCACGTCGGGGTTGAGGGCGGGCACGGTGTTGAGCGCCTCGCCGGTGTACGGGCAGGTCACCTTGCGGTATTGCGGGTTGGCGCGCGCCAGGTCGTCCGTTCCAACTGACTTCATCGGCAGGAAGGGCAGGCCGGCTGCGCCTGCCGTCAGCCGCGTGATCATGGCGAAGTGGCTGTACTCCTCGTACTCCAGCCGCCCGGCCTCCATCTCCGCCCGCACGATGCGCAGCGAACCGACGCCGGGGTTGCCGGAGTAGGAGAAGATCAATTTGCGCGCACAGCCCGCCGCCACCAACTGCTCGTAGATGATGTCGGGCGTGGCGCGCGCCAGCGTTAGGTCGCGCTTGCCCTGACGGATGATCTCGTGCGCGGCGGCGAACGGGATGAGGTGCGTGAAGCCGGCGGCGTAAACCAGGTCGCCGTCGTGAACGTATCGGGCGATGGCGTCGGCGAGGGGGAGGAGTTTGGTCATTCGGAGTCGAGCGAGGCCGGCAACTCGCCGGTCGTGGGCGTCAGCAGCTGCGGCTGACGCTCCACCAGGCGCCGTCGCCCGCTGACGAGCTGCACGTTGACGGCCTGCAGCATGTTCTCGCGGTTCTCGGCGCGCACCAGGTCGAACTCGAAGATAAGGTTGCGGCTGGGCAGGTCGTTGACGGAGACCTCGGGCGGCCATTGCGAGTCGTGACAGAAGACGCTGGCGTAAGGCGAACCGGGCTGGCGTGAGTCGGTCTTCCACAGCTCCGGCCCGATGACGTTCAGGTAGCGCAGGAAGCCATAGCCCTTTCCGGTGTGGGCGTAGCACACGCCGCGCACGCGCGACCCCGGCTCGCCCCAGGGCGCCAGGCTGCGGCTGCTCTGCACAGGCAGCAGGTTGGGGATGAGGTAGCCGGAAATCCACAGGTCGGCCTCGCGGCGCAGCTCGGCGGAGACGTTGTCGAAGGCGACGACCTCGACGCGGCAGCCTTTGTTCTGGAGCGCGCGCACCACCTGCACGAAGTCGCCGTCGCCGGTGCCCAGCAGCACGCGGTCGAGGTTGTCCGATTGCAGCAGCGCATCCACCGCCAGGTCGAGGTCGGCGTTGGCCTTGCCGAAGCGATTGCCGTTTTCGTCGGTGTACCACCGCACGTTTTTCTGAATGACCTTGTAGCCCAAGTCACGCAGCGTGGAATAGAAACGATACTGGCCGTCGCGATAGAGATAATCCATCTCAGCGCGCTCGGCGTCGTAGCTGACGTAGGCGTTGAGGCGCACCGGCTCGGCGTCGCCACGACAGGCGAACTCGCGCAGCACGTCGTAGCGCATCCCGTAACCTCCGCTGCGCGCCAGATTGGTGACATCCACAAACACCCCCACTGATAAACGGCCTCGTCGTCCGGACATGCTTGCTTTGATTCCTTCTACATTAAAACTTGTCAACTTGTCCTTACTTTTTCGGCCTGGCCTGGCCTGGCAGCAGGTGTTTGGGCTTAGGCTTGAACAGGCCGCCGAGCAGGCCGGGCCGGGGCGCGGGCGTAGCCGATTTGGGAACCGACGGCGCAGCGGGCGGCCCGGCCTCCTTGCGCCCACGCAGCTTCGCGCCCAGCCACAGCGCAATCACCGCCACGATGAGCGGCTCGAAGTGTTCAATCTGGTCCGAAGCAAAAAGGTCTGCGGCGAAGATGAGCAGGCTCAGCAGCCCCATCAGGATTAGAAAGTTGCCCAGGCGGCGGGACAGGCCCATCGCACTCAACCGGCGGCAGCAGACCGCAGCCTGATGAAGGCCGCAGTCCGCCGTCAGCGGTTCACGGTCGTTTACTTCGCGCGCTCCACCCGCGTGCGGATCTGCTCGTGCATATAGAGCGGCAGGTAGTAGTAGCCGCCGGCGTTCTTGCCGGTGGAGCCGGAGCCTTTCCAACCGCCGAAAGGCTGGAAGCCCGGCCAGGCGCCGGTGGTGGCGCCCTGCGGGCGGTTGGCGTAGGTCACGCCGGCCTCGATTTTATCGAAGAACCACTCGGTCTCTTTCTTCGAGCCGTAAAAGCCGGCGGTCAGGCCGTAGGTCACATCGTTGGCGCGGCGCATCGCATACTCGAGGTCGTCGAAGCCCTCAATCATCGCAATCGGCAGGAACATCTCAACCTGCCAGAGCCGATGGTCGGGGGGCACGCCGTCCACCAGCGTCGGTTCGCAGAAGTATCCCCTGCTGTAGTCGAAGCCGTCGCGCATGCCGGTGAGTTTACGGCCGCCGTGCAGGATGGTGCCGGACTGCGAGAGGTCTTCGCAGTAGTTGCCGTAGTCGCGGTACTGGGTGGCGTTGACCACCGGCCCCATCCAGTTGGCGCGCTCGGTCGGGTCGCCGATGGTGATGGCGCGCGTCTTTTCCAGCAGCTTCTCGATGAGCTGTTCCTTGACCGCGTTGTCCACAAAGATGCGCGAGTTAGCCGAGCACTTCTGCCCCTGCAGGCCGAAGGCCGAGCGGACGATGCCGGTGGCGGCATCCTCGAGGTTGGCGTTGCGGGTGACGATGGACGGGTTCTTGCCGCCCATTTCGGCGATAACGGGGCGCGGGTACTTGCCCTGCGCGAACGTCCGGTAGATGTGCATGCCCACGTCGTAGGAGCCGGTGAAGGTGATGCCGGCCACGCGCGGGTCCTCGATCAACGCCTGTCCGACGGTGCTGCCCGGGCCGGTGACGTAGTTGAAGACGCCGTCCGGCACGCCCGCGTCGCGGATGCACTCGGCCAGCAGGCGGCCCACC
>JANWXR010000020.1:0-6953 GCA_025057205.1 Anaerolineales bacterium
CAGCCGGCGCGCCAGCGCCGGGACGAGCAGGCCGAGGAAGTTCGCCGGCCGCGTCCGCCCGAACATCGTCAGCCCGGCGTTGAACCAGAGCGCGTCGGGGCGCTCGGCGGCGAGGGCGCGCAGCAGGCGCAGGGCCGAGGCCGGGTCATCGCGCCGCCAGACGCGCTTCACCGTCACCGGGCCGTCGAGCGCTGTTGCTTCCGCCGTCGGGGCGCGCTCGGCCAGCACGGTGATGGAGGCGAAGCGGCCCGTAGCCGCCAGGCCGCGCGTGACGTGCCAGCCGTACTGCCCCACGCCGGAGAGCGCGGGCGGGAAGGGCGAGATGATGCTTAGCTTCATGCGCCTCAGCATTGTACCCTGCCCGCCCGGACAAAGTCGGTGCGCTGCCGGGCGGAGTCTCGTAGTATGATATGTTCAGCTTGTACAAATGCCTACGATGTCCCTTGAAGGAGTCGCTATGTTTGCCACAAGACTCAAAGGCCGGGTGACGGCCGATCGCCAACTGATTGTGACCATGCCGGAAGAGATTGCGCCGGGCGTTGTGGAAGTGATCGTGCTTCATAACCGGCCCAACCGGACGCTGCGGCGGAGAGCAAAGGGCCGGGCTGCACACCCCGCCTTTGGCCTTTGGGTAGACCGCAAAGATATTACCGACTCCGCCAGCTACGCCGCCTTGCTAAGACAGCAACTCCAAAGCCGCAGTGATGGCCGCGCCTGACACCCGCTGGCTGCTGGATACTTCCATCCTGATTGATATCCTGCGTGGCTACAAATTGATATCCTGCGTGGCTACAAACCCGCTCAGAGCTGGATCGACTCTTTGCCCGCCGAGGTGTGTTATATCTCCGTGATCACTGCGGCTGAACTGCTGGCCGGGAGCCGCAATCTGCGTGAACAGCGGCGCATTGAGCGCGAACTTGCTCTGTACGAAACGATCTGGCTAAGCGAAAGCGTGTCACGCTCAGCCCTGGACCTTTATCGCCGCTTCCATCTCAGTCAGCAAGTTGGCTTCTTCGATTGCCTGATCGCGGCAACAGCCGAACAACATGCACTTCAACTAGCCACGCTTAACCTAAAGCACTTCGCTCCGCTTGGCGTTCGCGCACGTAAACCGTACTAGTGCGGAACTGAGACTCTGCCGCACGACTCACGCAAGGACACCCTCATGGCCATTCGCCCCCTCGACACCTCTCACCTCGCTCCGGTCTGGAGCCGGGCCGTCGCCGAGACGCTCATCGTCGAGCGCGGCGAAGGCGCCTACCTGTACACCGTGGACGGCCGCAAGCTGCTCGACTTCACCTGCGGCATCGGCGTGACCAACACCGGCCACGCGCATCCCAAGGTGGTCAAAGCCATCCAGGAACAGGCGGCCAAAATCATCCACAGCCAGGCCAACATCAGTTACCACCTGCCGATGCTGCAACTGGTAGAAGAGCTGCTGCCGCTGGTGCCACCGCAGCTCTCGTCGTTCTACTTCTCCAACTCCGGCGCGGAGATCACCGAGGGCGCGGTCAAGCTCGCCAAGCAGGCCACCGGCCGGCCCAACATCATCGTCTCGCGCGAGCAACTGCTCGACCAGGTGTGGGGCTGGGACGACCCGACCGGCATGCGGACGGTGGACGTGCGCATCGCCGAGATCCGTCGCAAGCTCGGCCCAGAGCTGGCCGACCTCATCGAGACCGTGCCGGGCGAAGGCTATCGGTTCGTGGGCACAGTGAAGGCGGGGTGAGGGCAGATGAACCGTAAAGGACACAGACGCTCTGTGATGAACTCATGGCCCGCGCTCTGACCCTCCTCGGCCTCGCCACGCTCGTCCTCGGCATCCTCGCCGCCGTAGCGATGCGGCTGGCACTGCCGACCACCATCCTCGCCTTTAGCGCGATGTATGACCCGGCCAGCCTGCTCGTGATAGCCGCTGCGCTCATCGCCGCCGTGCTGGTGGGCGCGGGCGCGTTCGTGCGCTGGCAGCAGGCGCAAACCCAACGGTCACTCGCTGCGCAGGCCGCCGCCCTCGACGCCGAACGTCGCCGCTTCATCCAGCGCCTCGACCACGAGTTGAAGAACCCGCTCACCGCCATTCAAGTCCAGCTCGACAACCTTCAGGCCGATACGCAGGCCGGCCCCGCCATTCGCGACGTGCGCACGCAGGCCGACCGACTGAGCACGTTGACGCGCGGCCTGCGCCGCCTCGCCGACCTGGAGAGCCGCCCGCTCGAACTGGAGCGCGTCGAAATCGGCGAGTTGCTGGATGAGATGGCGGAGCTGTTACAGGCCCCGCAGCGCCTGATGCTCGACGTGCAGCGCGTGCCCTGGCCCATCCCGCCCATCCAGGCCGACCGCGAGCTGCTGCTCATGGCCCTGCGCAACCTGGCCGACAACGCCCTCAAGTATTCGACCGGGCCGGTGCAGGTGCGCGCCCGCGACTTGACCGGCGCGCTGCTGGTGGAGGTGATTGACACCGGGCGCGGCATCCTGGCCGCCGACCTGCCGCACGTCGCCGAGGAGCTGTATCGCGGGCAGAACGCGCATGACGTCAGCGGCAGCGGCCTCGGGCTGGCGATGGTGCAACGCATCGTCGCGCGGCACGGCGGCAAACTCGAAATCCGCTCGCGCCCCGGCCAGGGCACCATCGCCACGCTCCAGCTGCCGTATGAGCAGCCGAAGACTCGTTAGCACCGCAGCGCTGGCCTCGAGCCTGCTTGGGCTGGCGCTGCTGAGCGCCTTCGTGCTGGGCACGGGCCGCTTGAGCTTCGCCCTCGCCGGGGTGACGCCCACTCCCAACGCGCCCGGCTCGCCCACCGCGCCGACCCCACCGCAGGAGGCCACGCTCGCGCCGACTCTCGCCACGCCGCCAGGCCCCATCACAACACCGGCCACGCCCACGCCGACGGTGCTGCCCACCGTCACGCCCTCCCCAACTGCCTCGCCCACCGCCACGCCGTTCGCCACCGTCGGCGCGGAGACGTTCGGCGGCGCGCGCGGTCTGGTCTTCGTCTCCGACCGCGACGGCAACCCGGAGATTTACCGCATGGCCGTGAATGGCGCAGAGCTGCGGCGATTGACCTTCAGCGAGGCCGATGACCTCAGCCCGCGCTGGTCGCCCGACGGGCGCTTCATCGTCTTTCGCGCCAACCGCAACCGCCTCCGCCCCGACTTGTACCTGATGCAGGCCGACGGCGCGCGCCAGCAGCGCCTGACGTTTGATACGAGCTTCAACGAGTTCCCCAGCTTCTCGCCCGACGGCCAGTGGATATTGTTCGACTCGGATGCCAGCGGCCGTTTTCAGCTTTACCGGATGCGGCTTGACGGCAGCGAAGTCCAGCGCCTGACCGACTCGGCGGGCGACGATGCCGTGGCCGCCTACTCGCCGGACGGCTCGCGCATCGCCTTTCAGTCTCGCCGTGAGAGTGATGCCTATCAGATTTTTGTGATGAACGCCGACGGCTCGGACGCCGTGCGCCTGACGCAGACCCTGGCGCGCAACGACCATCCGGCCTGGTCGCCGGACGGTCAGCATCTGGCCTTCGTCTCGGAGCGAGACGGGCCGCGCGCGCTCTACGTGATGCGCGCCGACGGCACCGACCAGCGCCGCATCCTCGGCAACTTCGGCTCCATCCGCATCCCGCGCTGGTCGCCCGACGGTCAGTGGATCCTGTTCGGCTCGAACCCGCACGGCAACTTCGACCTCTTCGCCGTGCGCGCCGACGGCAGTGAGATCCGCCAGCTCACCACGCACCCGGCCAACGACTACTCCGGCGACTGGCAGCCCTAATGCCCTCGGTAAAATAGCGGCGTGTCCTCCTCGCCCCAAATCCGCTGGTGGGAGTTTGTTCCGGGCATTGGCCTGATTCTGCTCTTCTTCTGGAAGCTGACTTTCACCAACCTCATCCTCGCGCGCGGCGATACGTTCCTGTACTTTTACCCGCTGTGGGAGTACCGCGCCGAGGCGCTGCTGGCCGGGCGCCTGCCGCTGTGGAACCCGTACCTGTTCATGGGCGCGCCGTTCCTGGCCAACCCGCAGACCGGCGTGCTCTACCCGCTCAACTGGCCGCTCGCTTTTTTCCCAGCGCCCATCGCCGTCAAGATCGCCATCGTCACCCATGTGCTCATTGCCTTCAGCGGGGCGCAGCTCTTCGCCCGCCGCGCGCTCGGCCAGTCTGCCGCCGCCGCTCTGCTTTCTGCTACGGCGTTCGCTTTGGGCGGCTACCTCACCGCGCAGGCCGAGCACGTCAACCAGCTTCAGGCGCTGGCCTGGTTCCCTTGGCTGCTACTAACGCTGGGGATTAGAGATTGGAAACTGGAGATTCTGACTCGCGCCGCCATCATCGCGCTGCAACTCCTCGCCGGCCACACACAGAGCGTCTTCATCTCTTTGACCGGCTTCCTCCTCTACTCACTCATCCTCAATCTTCAGTCTTCGGCCTTCAATCCCCACTCCCTACTCTCCACTTTCTACTCCCTCTTGGTCGCCCTCCCTCTCACCGCCGCCCAGCTCCTCCCCACGCTTGAGCTTTCACGCGAGTCGCTGCGCGCCGGCGGCCTGACGTGGAACGAGGCGCTCTCCTTCTCGCTCGACCCGCGCCTGCTGGGGCGCGCGCTGCTGCCCGGCTACTCGCGCAGCCTGTTCACCGAGTTCGTGGCCTACCCCGGACTGGCGGCACTGGCGCTGGCCTTGTTCGGCGCGGTGCGGGAACGCAGGCGCATCGCCCTGCTCGCGCTGGCCGGGGTCGGGCTGGCGTTTGCGTTCGGCGCGTTCAATCCGTTGTACGCCGGGCTGGCCCTTGCACCACCGTTTAACCTGTTCCGTGTGCCGGCGCGCTGGCTGTTCCTGTTTGCGTTCGGCGTGGCGATGCTGGCGGGATATGGGCTGGACAAGGTGCAAGAAGGAAAAAGATGGGAGAAGGGAGATTGGAGATTTTGGGTTCCGGCGATTAGCCTAATGTTGCTGACGACTCTGGCGACGAACTTCACGCCGCCGGGGGAGACCGGGCCGCTCGGCCTGCCGTTGGCGCTCGACGTCGCCGGTTGGCTCGCGGCGTTGCTTGCGTTGGCTTTGCTGCTGTATCTGCCGCTGCCCTCTCACCGGCGCGCACCCGGCATCGTCGCCCTCATCGCCGTCGAGTTATTCGCTGCGTCGCAAGCCCTGCCCTTCAACAAGCTGACCACACCCGAAGCCTACACCTCCATCCGCCCGGCGATGACGCAGCTGCTTGCCAATCTCCAATCTCCGGTCCCTCACCGCTTTCTTTCGATGTCCGCCCTCCAATTCGACCCCGGCGACCTGGCCGAACTGCGCAGCGCGCTCGACCCGCAGCTTCCGCCGGAGGCCGTCTATGAGGCCATCGTCGCTACCAAGCACAAGGAGGTGCTCTCACCCAACCTGCCGCTGGCGTGGGGCATCTCGTCGGTAGATGGATTCGATGGCGGCGTGCTGCCGCTGCGCCACTACGCGGAATTCACACAATTGTTTACCGGCGCGCCCTCCGCCGATGGCCGCCTGCGGGAGAACGTCGCCGACGCGCCTCCGGCGCACCTGCTCGGCCTCGTCAACGCGCGCTACCTCATCACCGACAAGGTCAACGACCGCTGGCTGGACGGCGTGTACTACGACACACAGTTCACCCTGACGCTGTCTGCCGGCGAGACCTTCGACCTTGCGCACGTGCCGCTCTTCGAGGCCACCGCCCTCGGCCTGCTCACCGACGCCGCCTCCGGCATCATCCGCATCACCGATACCTCAGGCCAAACCATCGAGCTACCCCTCTCCAATCCCCAATCTCCCGTCATCAGTCTTCAGTCATCAATCATCAACCTCCTTCACCCCCTCACCCCAACCCGCCTCAGCCTCGTCGGCCCGCTCACCGTTCGCGGCCTGAGCCTGATAGACACGCGCACCGGCGCCTTTCAATCGCTCACGCTGGGGCGTTACCGGCTGGTGCATTCCGGCGATGTGAAGGTGTACGAGAATCTCGACGTGCTGCCGCGTGCCTTCGTCGTATCGGAAGTGGTGACGGTGGCCGACGACGCGGAGGCGCGGGCGCTGCTGGCGGCGAGCACGTTCGATCCGAAGAGTAAAGTGATACTGAGCACGGACGGCGGGGCACAAAGGACGGTCGGCGGCCGATTTGCTACAGCCACTATCCATGAATACACGCCGGAGCGCATCCAGTTGAGCGCCACCGGGCCGGGCTATCTCCTTTTGACCGATGCGTTCTATCCCGGCTGGACAGCGACGGTGAACGGCGCGCCCGCAACCATCCTACGCGCGAACATCCTGTTCCGGTCGGTGTGGCTGCCGGAGGGCGAGCACCGGATTGAGTTCCGCTATGAACCACTTACGGCGATGTGGGGACTCTGGATTTCGGGCGTAAGCTGGCCGGCTGTGGTAGCCTTGGGCCTGTGGGCTGCAAAGACGAATCCACGAAGTCACACGAAGGGACACGAAGGAGCATGAAAAGCTCGCACACTCTTCGTGTAACCTCGTGTCTTTCGTAGACTCAGAATCCACGAAGTCACACGAAAGGACACGAAGAAACTCGAAAAAGCTCGCACACTCCTCGTCTTCGTGCAACTTCGTGCAACTTCGTACCCTTCGTGGATTCCTTCAATTGCGGCTGGAAGCCAAGCCATGAATCTGGAGACAGCATGACCTTGTTGCAACTGTTGCCGCAATATCACACGCGCGTCTGGGGCGGGCAGCGCCTGAAACCCGCACAGCCGCCCGTCGGCGAGGCGTGGATTGTGTACGAGCAGAACCGCATCGCCGCCGGCCCGTTCGCCGGGCGCACCCTGGCCGAGGTGGCCGAAGCACAGGGCCAGGCCCTGCTCGGCGCGAACGCCGTCGCGCGCACCGGCCGGCGCTTCCCGCTGCTCATCAAGCTGCTCGACTGCGCCGACTGGCTTTCGATTCAGGTGCATCCCAACGACGAGCAGGCCGTTCAACTCGAAGGCCC
>JANWXR010000020.1:7053-20526 GCA_025057205.1 Anaerolineales bacterium
GGCCACTTCGGCAAGACCGAGGCCTGGCACATCCTGGAGGCCGAAGCGGGAGCGCAGCTCATCGCCGGAGTGCGGCCCGGCGTCTCGGCGGAAGCGCTGGCGCAGGCCATCCGCACCGGCGCGCTGCTCGAAGTGGTGGCCTATCATCGGGTGCGCGCCGGCGACACGGTCTTCATGCCTGCCGGCACGTTGCATGCCCTCGGCCCCGGCCTGCTGTTGTACGAAGTGCAGCAGACTTCGGACATTACCTACCGCGTCTTCGACTGGAACCGGCCCGCCAGCGCAGGGCGCGCCCTGCACCTTGAGCAGTCGGCGCGGGTAGCCAACCCCGATGCACGCGGCCAACTTCAGCATCTCCCGCCGCTGGCCGCGAACGACCGGCGCACGCTCGTCACCTGCCAATACTTTCGGCTGGAACTGCTGGTTGCCGAGACAGAGGCACTTGAGCTGGACACGCACGGCGAGTCGTTTCACGCGCTCACCGTCATCGAAGGCGCTGCCGAAGTTGCAGCGGGCAGCGAGCGCTTGAAGCTGGGACGTTTTGAAAGTGTTGTCGTGCCGGCAGAAATTGGCGCTTACCGTCTTGAGCCGAGCGGCGTGTTTCGCGTGTTGAATGCGTCTGTGCCGGGCAGCGCCTGAGTTCAGCTGTAGGTAAATCGTGCTGTTCTCTTCAAGGCGCTGCCGAGCGCGCTGGACGACCTGCTCACCGACGCCTCGACCCGGGCGCTGGCGCGCGCGTATCTCACTTATCACATCATCGTCGAGGGCACGCTGGCGGAGACAGGCTATCACGCCGCCTTCCTCGCTTTCGGCGTCATCCCGGAAGCGCTGGAACGTTACGGCGACGACATCCCCTTCGGCCTGAGTCTGAGCGAGATGACCGAATATGCGATGGATCAGTTCAGCAAGCGGCCGGCGGTGATTGAGCGGGTGCGGAGCGCCTAGGGCGGGTTATCCAGCCGGAAGCCGTGGCCGCGCACGGTGGCGATGTACTGGTGGTCGCGATCTAGCTCCTCCAAACGGTCGCGCACGCGGCGCACCAGCGCATCAATCGCCTGCTCGGTGACGCCCTCGCCGCCCGAATCCGGCCAGACGGCTTCGACGATGGCCTCGCGCGTGACAACGCGACCGGCGTTTTCATGGAGCAGCTCCAGCAATCGGAACTGCGGCGCGGAGAGCGGCGGGTCAACTTCCTTATCACCCACCCAGACGCGGCGCGCAGCGCTGTCCACACGGAGCCGGCCCGCACCCGGCTCGGTACGCGCCAGGCCGATGGCCGCCGCCAGCGCGCTGTCAGCCCGCAACGGCACCGTCGCATCCGAGCCGATGTAAGCGAGTTGCGCCACCAGCGCCACCTGAATCAGGTCGCCATCCTGTAGACGGATACGGCCCGTCACCGGCAGGCCGTTGACGTGTGTACCGTTCTTGCTTCCTAAATCCTCCAGCTCAAAGCCGCCCTCAACGCGATGGAGCCGGGCATGTAGCCGACTGACCTGCCGATCGGGGATGATGATATCGCAACTCGGCTCCCGACCAATTAGTATCTCATCTTTAGTCAATGACCAGCGCTGGCCGGCAGCGGGGCCGGATTGAGCAATCAACATCGGGACGGCATCTTCGCGAGTCATCGTAACCTCAATCTGATGCGAGTTATAATATTTTGCAGTTCAACGGTCAAACTGCGGCAGGCGGCTCAGACAGAGCAAGGCCTGTTCACGCCGGAGTCCCTGCGTCGGAGCGCCGACGTCGCGGAAATGCCTGCTGCCCGCCAGCCTTGCTACTTCAACCAGGAGAAAGAGAAATGCTCCCGCCGTTGCAGGCCGGGGAGATACTTCGTCAACGTTATCAAATCATCCATCCTATCGGTCAGGGCGGTATGGGGTCTGTCTATCAGGCCCACGACCTGCGCCTCGAAGGTCGTCTGTGCGCCATTAAGGAAGTCCAGCTCGACCCGAGCCTGCCGCCACGCTTGCATCAGCAAGCACGCGAGCAGTTCTACCGCGAGGCTTCCATCCTGGCGCGGCTCGATCACCCCAACCTCCCCAAAGTCTCCGACTACTTCTCCGAAGGCGACCGCGACTACCTGGTGATGGACTTCGTGCCGGGCCGGGACTTACGAGAGATTGTCAACGAGGCGCGGCAGAACGGCCGCTTCCTCCCCGAAGCCGAAGTGCTCGGCTGGGCGAAACAACTGATGGCCGCACTGGAATACCTGCACCGGCAGGACCCGCCCATCGTCCACCGCGACCTCAAGCCCTCGAACCTGAAGCTGACGCCCAACGGCCTGCTCAAGCTGGTGGACTTCGGCCTGGTGAAACTGCTCGCGCCCGACGAGCGCACCGTCACCATAGTACAAGGTCTCGGCACCATGTTCTACACGCCGCTGGAGCAATACGGCGCCGACACCGGCGTCACCGACGTGCGCACCGACCTGTATTCCTTCGGCGCGACGCTTTATCACCTGTTGACCAACGAGCCACCGGCGGAGGCCAAACAGCGCTTCCTCCGGCCGGAGACCCTCAAACCTCCGCGCGCGCTGAACCCGGCCATCTCTCCACATGTCGAGAAGGCCATCCTCTGGGCCATGGCGTTGCACCCGGACGAGCGACCGCCGGACATCGCCACGTTGCGCGAGGCACTCCGCTCCGACACCGGCGCGCTCAACGCGTTACGTGAGGGCGAAACCATCGTCGTTCAACCGACCATTCGACTGCCGGCGCTCAACAGCCGCTTCGACCGTGCGCTGGCCCTCGTTGTGGCCGGGCTGCTGGGGCTGGCCTTTCTGGTCACCTTCGTCATCGCGCCGACGATACGTTAGCCGCGCCGGTGCACCTGCCAGTACCAGCCGGCGCTCAGGCTGATGAGCGCGCCCAACAGGGCGGCGAAGAGCGGTGCAAAGAACCCCGAGGCTGCCAGCACATCTGCCCCCGGCAGGCCGAACGCCCAGAAGTTGTAACCGGCCAGCACGCCGAGCGCGCCCAACAGAGCCAGCCGCAGGCCGCGCCGGGGCCGGCCATCGCCGAGACGATAGCCGGCGAAGAACGCCCCCGCCAACAGCAACAGCATGAAGAAAAAATCCACGCCGGTCACGCGCAACGCGCCGGATGTCCGGCTGCCCCAAGGCGTTGGCGTCGGCGTGAGCGTGACCGTCAAGGTGGGGGTAGGCGGCGCAGAAGTCGGCGTGGGCGTGATCGTTGGCGTGGGCGTCGGCGGCTGGATCTGCGTCACGTCCACCCCGCCCGGCTGCACGTTGAGCTGGATGCGCGGCGCGTTCGCCGGCGGGTCGCTCAGCGAGATGTCGTAGAAGCCGACTTGCCGCAGCGGGAGGGTTGCCCGTGCAAAGCCGTTCTGCGTCTGGGCGCTGATGAACCAGTTGGAAGTCAGGTTGTTCGCCTGATAATCCACGCGCAGTTGAATCGGCGTGCCGTCCGGGACGCGATTGCCGTTGTAGTCCCGGATCGGGCCGGCGCGCAGCACCAGCGTATCGGCCAGACGGCAGGCCAGCGCAGGCGTGGCTTCGGCAGGCGGTGTCCCGGTTGCCGGCGCGGGCGTGGCTTCGGGCGCCGCGCCTCCCGGCGGCTCGCAAGCATATTGCACATCCACCAGTTGCGCCGGGTTGGGCGCAAGCACTTGCAACAAATCATAGTTGATGCTCTCGACCGAAATCGGCGGATGACCGGATGGGTTCAGGTCGCGGAACAGCAGTCGCGCCGCCACATCCACGAACTCAGGCGCCTTGCTGTACAGGGCATACAGGCCGGTGACCTTGCTTAGGTCGGTGGTGTCCAGATAGTAGGGCGCACCAAAGGCGAAGACAACGATTTTCTTGTTGCGCAGGACATCGGTGCGCTCGCTCAGAAAGCGGGAGACCAGGCCGGCATAGGGCGAGCGAGGAGAGTCATCAAGCATGGCAATCACCACCCAGTTGGCCTGGCTCAACGCGGTGGCGAGCGGCGCCGGCTCCGGGGTGGGCGTTTCCGAACCGACTGCCGGCAAGGGCGTGAGGTACGCGGCCAGGTCTTCGAAACCAAAGCTTTGCAGGTTGGCGATGCTCGTCAGCCCGCGACCCTGCGGGCCGTAGAGGCGCAACACGGTTTCCTGGAGCCGGGTGCGCGGCAGCAGCACCGTGACCGGACAGGTGGAGCACTGCCGGCCCACCCGCGAATCGGTGAGGAAGACGATGCGCTCGCGTGGGCCGGGCGGCTCCGCATTCACCGGCCCGCTGATGAGTGTGGCCGCGCGCTGCGCCACCTCCCGCACGCGCTCGCTGCCCTCGTTGAGAGTCGCCAGGCCGGATTCCGGACGAAGTACAGCCTCCACCGAGAACGCGCCGTCGTACAGCCGGAGTTTCAAAGCGAGCAGGCGTTTGACGGCACTATCCACGCGCAGCCGGAAATCACGGTCTGCCTCATAGGCCTGCACAAAGCGGTTAATGGTCGCTTCGATGGTGGCGGCCTGGTCTTGCGGCGGGTTCAGGCCGAAATCGGACAGATAGAGCAGGTCGTTGCCGGCATTGAACGCTTCCAGCGCAATCTGTGGACCGTTGAAGGTCTGGCCGGTGGCTTCGAAGAAGCGCTTGATGGCGCGCACGCCGAGCGAGTCGCTGACGACGATGCCACCGCCCTCGCGCCAGGCTTTGGTCTCGGCCAGCAACTCGCCCAGCGCGCGCGGGTCGAGGCTGACCGGTCGCGTCGTCTGGCCGATGTTGCCCTGCAGGCCCTGATAGCGGATGTGGGCGGACATCAGCCCGTCGGCCCTAGCAGCGGCTTCAGGTGCATTCGCGGTGACCGCCAAGAACGGTCGCAGGTGCACCAGCCGCAACTGGTCGAGCGTCTTGCGTGCGGTGGGGATTTCCTCCGTCGGGTCGCGGTCGCTGCTGCCATAGCCCGGAAAGAACTTGGCGACGACGCCGACACGGCCGCGTGACCCCTGATGTACGCCGCGAATGTAGGCCTGGCCCATCTGCCCGATCCAGTACGGATCGCCGCCGAAGGCGCGCACGCCCGGGTCGCCGGCGGCGCGCGGGCGCGGCTCCTCCACCACATCCAGCGATGGCCCAAGCAACAGGTTCACGCCCAGCGCAGCCAGCTCGGCTCCGGCAATCTCGCCCACGGCCTGCGCCTGCGCTTCGTCGAACGTCGCGCCGATGGCCATTGGGCTGGGCAGCTCGGTCAGGCCGGAACGAATCTCAGAATACGGGTAGCCATCGCCTTCGTGGTTGATGGCGATGAAGAGCGGAATGAACGGCGCGGCCTCCGGCTCAGCAGCCAGGCTGGATTCAGCCGCCAACGACTGCAAGCGATTGACCAGCGCCAGCACCTGGCCGGGCGCGTTGGTGGTATCGGTGATGTTGTCGTGCGCGGCCAGAAGGGCCACGCCGCCCACGCCAAACTGCGTAATCAGCCGCTCGATGTCCGACCCCGGCTCGACCGACGACCCGTAGAACGTGACGAGGAAGAGCTGGCCGACCCGCTGCGCAGGTGAGAGGCGCGCCAGTATCTCTGCTGCGCGTTCTGCAATCGGATCGGCCTGCGGAGTCGGAGCCGCCCAGGCTGACCGCAGCGGCGCGAGGACGAGTTGTACAACCAGAAACCAGAGAAGCAGCCGTTTCACCGGGGCGGATTGTACAACAGGGCAAGAGAGTAGATGTGGAGAGTAGAAAATTACTCGCCGGTCAGGGCGCTGTGAAGGTAGGCTTCGACTGCCGTCACCGAGTCGCGCGCGGCGTCGAACCAGCGGATAGCGGGGTCATCGCGCTTGAACCAGTTAGCCTGCCGCCGCACAAAGATGCGTGTATCACGGCGCAGGCGTTGCACGGCCTCGGCCAGGTCGCACTCGCCACGCAGGTACGCGCCGATCTGCCGATAGCCGAGGGCGGACATGGCGGGTAAATCCCAACTGTAGCCTTTGGCGGCCAGGCCGCGCACCTCATCCACCAGCCCGGCGGCCAACATGGCATCAATGCGCGCGTCAATCCGCGCGTAGAGTTCCGGGCGCGGCAGAGTCAGCCCGACCTGGATGAAACGATAGGGCGGCGGGTTCTTCCGGCGCTGAGCGATGAAGGACTCTCCAGTCGTCAGCACCACCTCGAGGGCGCGGATTACGCGGCGCGGGTTGCGCAAGTCCACCACCTGCGCCGAGGCCGGGTCTATGCGCCGCAGCCGTTCCGCCAGCACGGCCACGCCACCGCGCGCCAGCTCCGCCTCCAGCTCGGCGCGCAGCTCCGGCGCAGGCTCCCCGCCCGGCGCCTGCCAGCCCTCAACGAGAGCGCGCAGGTATTGCCCCGTCCCGCCCACCACCAGCGGCAGTCGCCCGCGCGCGTGAATGTCCCGAATCGCTGCCAGCGCCGCAGCCTGCACCTGCGCCAGGCTCCAGGGCCGATCGGGTGTGGTCACATCAATCAGGTGATGGGGGACGCGAGCGCGCTCTTCACGCGTGGGCTTGGCCGTGCCGATGTCCAGCCCGATGTACAGATAACGTGAGTCGGCAGAGACAATCTCAACGTCCAGTCTCTCGGCCAACGCCAGCGACCAGGCCGTCTTGCCCACAGCCGTGGGTCCGAGCAAGACGACGACGGATTTTTGATTGCTGATTTCGTGAAACTCGGTCACATTCTACGCACCACGAAATACGCAATACGCCGCAGGCACTCCACACCACTCACTACTCTCCACTTTCTACTTTCTACCTCCTACTTCCTTCTTCCTCCTTCCTGCTCATTCCCACTCACCACATTCTCCACCACCTCCACCCTCAGCAGCTCGCCGCGCTCCGTGAGCTGGACGGCGACCAGGTCAACGCGCCAGTCCACGTCTTCGAGGGCGTGCTCCTGCAAATAAGTCTGGGCGGCAGTGAAGAGGTGGCGGCGTTTGCGCGGCGTGAGCGACTCCTCCGGCGTACCGAAGGCAAGGTCGCGCCGCGTCCGCACTTCTACAAAGACCCAGGCCGGTCCGCAACGCGCGACCAGGTCAATCTCGCCCGCCGGGCAGCGATAGTTGCGCGCAACGATTTGGTAGCCGAGCGCCGTCAGTTTTTCAGCGGCCAGCGCTTCACCCCGTCTCCCTAAACCGATACGCGCGCGGCTCATACGCGATTCCGGCTCTTCAGGCGCGAAGACGGAGTCACTCCGGATACGTCTGCGGATTGAGCCAGCGGCTCACGGCCTGCTTGAAGCGCACCCAGCCGGACATGCGCTGAACGTGCTCGGTATCGAGCCGCAGGTACTCATCGAGGACCATCTGAGCCGTGCGGTTGATGTCGTACAGCCGCGCGGACTCCAGCGCTCTGGCCCGCATTTGCCGGCGCGTCTCCGGCTCCATCACCAGCCGCATCAGCTTGGCTGTAAACTCGGCGATGTCGGGCGAGCTGAGCAGGCCATTCTCGCCGTCCACAATCGTATCGCCGATGCCCGGCGACTGGATGCCCAGCGCCGGCAGGCCGGCAGCCAGCGCCTCGATCAATGAAAAGGGATGTACCTCCGTCTGCGAAGCGGTGACGAACAAATCGGCCAGGCGCAAATAAGACGGCACCTGGGTGTAATCCACCTTGCCGACGAAAATCACCTTGTCCTCCATGCCGGAGTGTCTGGCCTGGTCGCGCAGGTTCTCCATCTCCGGGCCGCCACCCACAAGCACAAGTCGCACTTCCGGGTGGGCCGCCGCCACGCCGAAGAAGGCACGCAGTAGGAAGATCAGGTTCTTCTCCGGGCTGAGGCGGCCGGTGTAGATGAGAACAACGGCATCCTCGGGCAGGCCGAGTTCGGCGCGGGTGAGCGGCGGTGGGTTCTCGAAGTGGGCGAAGTCAATGCCATTGGGGATGACCTTGATGGGTGTGTTGACGCCCAGGTCGCGCATCACTGCAGCCACGCCCGCCGACGGCGCAATCACCAGATCGCACTGGCGACAGAAGTTCGGCAGGTAGGCGCGCAGGAAGGTCTCGCCAATCACATCCGGAATACCGGGCGGCAGATAGTGTTGCGTGTACAGGTCAAAGCGGGTGTGATTGGTGAAGACAATGGGTATGCCATGTGGCTTACAGTAGCGCAGTGCCAGCGGCCCACTCAGGAAGGGGTGATGAACATGGACGACATCCATCGTTTGCAGCTTCTTCTGGGCGGCCTGCGTGTAGCGGAAGGAGAGATGGAAACCGGTATCGTGCACGTTAATGGGCAGGCCCGGCGAACGCACGATGTACAGTTCATCGTCTTCGTAGTCCTCATTGCCGAAGGTGAAGACGAAGACCTTGTGACCGTGCGCCTCCAGCCAGCGTTTGTTCAGCGAAACATAATTGGTGATGCCGCTGATATTCGGTTTGTACATATCCACCAGCATCCCGATCCGCATCTGACCACCGCCTTTCTGGCAATTGTCACAAACCTCGCCTGTATGTTACACTAATCACCGTCCCCTATGCTGACTTCCTGGAGAGGTTGGGAATGTCCCTGACAAGCATCTTCAAACAGACCGACATCTTTTACGGCCTAACCCCCAGCCAGCTCGAACGCATCGCCGCGCTGTGCCAGGAACGACGTTTCAACATCGGCGATGTGATTTTTCAAGAGAACTCAATCGGCGATGAGATATACATCATCGTCCAGGGCGAGGTCGATATTCAGATGGACCCGTCACTGGTGGCCGACCCCAACATACAGCCGACACAGCCTGTTACTATCACCACGCTCCGACGCGGACAGTCGTTCGGCGAGATCGCCCTGGTGGATGAAGGCCTGCGTTCCGCAACCGCCCGCTGCGCCTCGAACAACACCATCCTGCTGGCTATCTCGCGCGATAATCTCATCGGCCTATGCGAGGAGGATCCGCAGCTCGGCTATCGACTGATGAGCAATCTGGCCGCCGACTTGGCCCTAAAGATCCGCTCCACCGACCTGCGTTTCCGCGAAGAGCTGCTCTACGGAAGCCGCCACGCCAAGAGTAAATGTTGACGGCAGGGGGCTGCCAGAATGCATGCTGAACTTATCGCCATCGGCAGCGAACTTGTCCTGGGCGAGACCGTGGACACGAACTCGGCGTACATCGCCCGCGCCCTGCGCACCATCGGCCTACCGGTGGTGCGCAGCACCGTCATCGGCGATGACGTGGAGGCTATCGCCGCGCTGGTGCGTGAGGCGACAGCGCGCTCACCCATCGTCATCACCGCAGGCGGCCTCGGCCCGACGGTGGACGACCCGACCCGCGCCGCAGTCGCCCGCGCCTTTGACCGTGCTCTCGAATATCGCCCCGAACTGTGGGAGCAGATCGTCGAGCGCTTCCGGCGCTTTGGCCGCACCCCCACAGAGAACAATCGCCAACAAGCCTACCTCCCCACCGGCGCGCAGGCCATCGAGAACTCAATCGGCACTGCGCCCGCCTTCGTCGTCGAGCATGCGAGCGGCGTGGTGATTTCGCTACCCGGCGTGCCGCGCGAGATGGAGCATCTCCTCGAAACGCGAATCCTGCCTTATCTGCGCGAACGCTTCGACCTACGCGGCGTGATCAAGAGCCGCATCATCCGCACCGTCGGGCTGGGCGAGAGCCAGATTGATGCCGAGATCGGCGAACTGGAGAAGCTGAGCAATCCGGTGGTTGGCCTGGCCGCGCACACCGGCAATGTGGACATCCGCATCACCGCCAACGCCGGGAGTGAAGCCGAGGCCGACGCGCTCATCACTCCCATCGCCGCTTTGCTCTACGAGAAGTTCGGCGAGCACATCTACGGTGAGGGCGGGATCACACTGGAAGAAAGCGTGGCGCAGATGCTGGCCGCGCGCGGGCTGACGTTGGTGATTGCCGAGGCCGGCACGCAGGGACGGTTGAACGCGCGGCTGGCCGTGTTGCCGCAGTCCACCCTGATCTATCGCGGCGCGTCCACCCTCAATTCGGCACCCCTACAGGATGAGGTGGCCCGGCTGCGTGAGATGCGCTCGGCGGACATCAGCCTGGCCCTGCGCGCCACTGCCTCCGGCAACGAGCAACGTATCGAAGTAGCGCTGCTGGACGAGCACGGCCTCAAGACTCACACGCAAATCTATGGCGGTGCCCCGACCAACCTCGGCCAGTGGGCCAGTACGGTGGCCCTCAACCAGCTGCGGCTCAGGCTCAAGCGCAACTGAAACACTGCTCCGAAACAACTAAGTCTCAGTCTCTTCTTAGCCGCCGGGCGCGCCTTTGCTGCTAAACTGGTCTCATGAAACTCGCTCTACAGCTGATAGTAAGCATAGCGCTCGCCTGCCTCCTACTGCCCGCCTCCCTGCCCCTGCGCGCTCAGCCTAAACCTTTCGGCCTGCCGTTCAACACTCCGCCTGGCCCAAACACCTGGCTGGTGGGGCAAATGTACGGCAACACCACCGGCGCGTACCGCTGGCGACGCATCTGGTATAGCGCCGGCCAGGGCCTGCACTTCGGCATTGACTTCTCGGCGCGCTGCGGCACACCGGTCGTCGCCATCGGCGATGGTGTGGTGACCAAAGTGGATGCTGCCGAGCACGGAGCCGGGCCGCATAACCTGATGATTGACCACCCCAACGGCTATGCCTCGTTCTACGGCCACCTTCTTGAGCGCGCCTCCGTCGAGGTCGGCCAGACCGTTGCGCGCGGCCAGGTGGTCGGCAAAACGGGTGACCCCGACCTGACGTGCAGCTCGCGCCCGCACCTACACTTGGAGATTCGCAGCGGCTACGACTATCGCATCGCCTACAACCCGGTGACTCTCATTGACGCCGACTGGGATTCGCTGATGCTGGCCGGCCCGTTCCAGCGCGGATACCAGCGTGACCTGAACAACCCGCGCCGTTGGCAGTTCCCCGACGACCAGCCCGAAGTGCGCTTCGGCGGCGACCTCCTCAACGACTATGCCCGCACCTGGCCGCCGGATTGGCTCAACCGATGATGGCTGATGATTGATGATTGATGACTGATTTGGAGTTGAAGGTTCGACTGCCGGCGATCGGCGCTTTGATGGCTTTGCTCGCCGCCTGCGCCTCGGAGCCGCCGTTGCCAACACCCGTCTCGCCGATTGCGACCACACCGGCGCCAATTGAAACAGTAGCCGGTGCACCTGTGGCCGTGTTCCCCCCGGAGACGCCGGCTGTTACGCCGACAACGCTTAGCTTCATCACACCCGCACCGACGCCCACGCCCGGCCCATCACTGCGCGCCCTCACCGACGGCGGCTGTTGCACACAACCGTTCTGGTCGCCCGATGGTTCACAGGTCTGGTTCATAGACAAGCCGGGCGAGACGCAGCCGGGCGGCGTCTGGGGCGTCAGCATACAGGGCGGCGAGCCGCAGTTCATCACCGATAAGCTCGGCGTGTTCTCACCGAACGGCGCACTGATTGCGTACCCCGAAGCCGGGCAGACCATCATCGAGCGGCCGGCGACGGGCGAACGCTGGGCCGTTCCTGCCGGGGGCCGTGCCATCCTCTTCTCGCCCGATAGTTCCCTCGTCGCCTGGCAGGAGGCTTCATCGTCTGCCAACTTCGACCGGCGGCTGGTGGAGATTTGGGTCTCCGGCTCTGATGGCCGCAACGCCCGCAAAGTGGCGCAGGTCATCGGCGGTGGGCTGGCCGGCTGGTTCCCGGACGGCATACGTCTGCTCATCAGCGGGCGTGAGACGTTCGACTCCGAGCCGTTCCTGGCCGCCGTCAACCTGAGCGACGGCGCGCTGACCGGTATAGTGCGCGGCACCAATCTGCGCGGCGCGCTCGTCTCACCGGGCGGCGGCTGGGTCGCTTATCAGGTCACGTTTTCCGGCAACCTGAGCCGCGATGGGCTGTGGATTGCGCGCACGGACGGGAGCCGGGCGCAAAAGGTGCGCGCGTTCGGCGCCTACCGCTGGCGGGCGGAGGGCCGCCTGCTGATTGTGCCGCTGGAGCTGAACCTCGGCAGCCATCGCTTGCTGGAGGCCGACGCCGAGACAGGCGAACTGCGCGAGCTGACGAACCCGTACCAGACCACGTTCCGCATCGCCGCCGGCGACTGGTCGCTCTCACCCGACGGCAACCGCATCGTCTTCGTCAACGCCGCCGACCGCAACCTGTGGCTGTTAGAATTACCGCCCGTAAGGTGACCCACCGGTAAGGGTGACCGTCATCGGGCACACGATGTCCGGTGAGGAAGATGCTCTGCAGCCCGGTGACGGTCACCTCTCAACAAAATCATCCCATGGCCTATCCCGACTACGTCCATCGGCTGCTTGCAACGGCTCGCGAGGAAGGCCAGGGGTATGCTGACCAGTACGCCGCCGCCATATGCTCCGACGTGCTGGCTCTGTTCCCCGATTGCGAGGAAAAATGGACAAGCGCCAACGCCTGCTCGCCGCGATTCGTGGAGAACCCGTAGACCGCCCGCCCGTGGCGCTGTGGCGGCACTTCCCCGTGGACGACCAGCGCCCCGAAGACCTGGCCGCCGCCACGCTCGAATGGCAGACTCAATACGACTGGGACTTCGTCAAGGTCACGCCCGCCAGCTCCTTCTGCCTGCGCGATTGGGGCTTCACCGACGAATGGCGCGGCAACCCGGAGGGCACGCGCGAGGGCAACGGCCACCTCATCCGCCTCCCGGACGACTGGCTGGCCCTCAAGCCGCTCGACCCCGAAGCCGGCGCACTCGGCGCACAGCTCGAAGCGCTGCGGCTGATCCACGCCGGGCTTCGCGGCGCAACGCCTTTCATCCAAACCATCTTCAGCCCGCTGACCCAGGCGCGCAAGCTGGTCGGGCCGGAGCTGCTGCCCGTTCACCTGCGCCAGCACCCTGAGCCGTTGCGTTACGCGCTGGAGGTCATCACCGAGACGACGGTGCGTTTCATCGAGGCCGCGCGGCGGACGGGCATTGACGGCATCTTCTACGCCATGCAGTTCGCCAGCGCGCGCGTCTTCTCGCGCGCCGAGTACGAGGCGTTCGGCGAGCCGTATGACCGGCGCGTCCTGCAGGCGGCGCAGGGGCTGTGGCTCAACGTCGTCCATCTGCACGGCGACGATGTGTTCTTCGACCTGGCCGCGCAGTATCCCGCGCCGGTCATCAACTGGCATGACCAGGAGACGCCGCCCTCGCTGGCGGAGGGACAGCGGCGCTTCGCGGGCGCGGTCTGCGGCGGGTTGCGGCAGTGGGAGACGATGGCGTACGGTACGCCGGAGCAGGTGCGCGCCGAGGCCCGCGCCGCCCGCGCCCAGACCGGCGACCGGCGCTTCATCCTCGGCACCGGCTGCGTCACGCCCATCATCGCCCCGCGCGCCAACCTGCGCGCCGCGCGGGAGAGCGTCGGCTGACGCGCCCAGAAGACTCGCGCCGTCCTCGCCTTAGGGTAAGATAGGGGGCGTGGAAGAACCGATGACTACCGCACCGTCCGCCACCGAGCAACCCGCACCGGAGCCGCCGGCGCGCCTTCACATCCCCCGCGAGCAAATCGCCGAGTTCTTTCGCCAAGACCACATCCGCTGACTTACGCTGTTCGGCTCAGTCCTACACGATGACTTCGG
>JANWXR010000210.1 GCA_025057205.1 Anaerolineales bacterium
GGTCGAGGGCCTTGGCTTGTTCGGTGACCTAGGGCTGGCAGCGGCGGCGAGCGCCGGGGCCGGGCTGGTGCTGGCCGCGGTCCTCTTCGTCTCCCGCCGCGTGCAGAACACGCTCACCTTGCTCATCCTGGGGTTGATGTTCGGCTACCTCACCAGCGCGCTGGTCAGTCTGCTCATTTACTTTAGCGCGCCCGAGCGCGTGCAGGCCTTCAGCCTGTGGTCGGCCGGCAGCTTCGGCGGCGTGACGTGGAGCCAGATGCGGGTCTTCGCCCCGACGGTGTTGGCCGGCCTCAGCCTGGCGCTCATACTGCCTAAGCCGCTCAACGCCTTCCTGCTCGGCGAGACTTACGCGCGCAGCCTGGGCGTGAATGTGCCGCGCACCCGCCGCCTCATCCTGCTTAGCGCCTCGCTGCTGGCCGGCGTGGTCACGGCCTTCTGCGGGCCGGTGGGCTTCATCGGCGTGGCCGTGCCGCATCTGTGCCGCTCCATCTTTAACAGCGGCGACCATCGCGTGCTCGTGCCGACCTCCCTTATGCTCGGCGCTACGGTCGCGCTTGTTGCCGACATCATCGCCCAATTGCCGGGAACCGGGCAGGTATTGCCCGTCAACGTCATCACCTCGCTCTTCGGCGTGCCGGTCATCCTCTGGGTGCTGCTGCGCCAGCGCCAGCTGCGGGGGAGCTTTGCAGGATGAAGGTAGGTGTCAGGTGTCAAGTGTCAGGAGGCGGTGGTGATGTTAGCGACTGAGGGATTGGTCATCGGTTACGGCGGGCGCGCGCTCACGCCGCCGCTCGATGTGGAACTGCGCGCTGGCGAGCTGGTCTGCCTGATCGGCCCGAACGGTGCGGGCAAGTCCACCCTGCTACGCACGCTGGCCGGTATGCAGCGGCCGCTGGCCGGGCACGTGCGCCTCGGCGACGACGACGTGCACCGACTGCCCGCGGTCGAGCTGGCGAAGCGGTTGGCCATCGTGCTCACCGAAAGAGTCGATGCCGGCAACCTCTCGGCGTATGCGCTGGCCGCGCTCGGGCGGCACCCGTACACCGACTGGCGCGGCGCGCTCACCGCGCATGACGAGGCTGTGGTGCGCATAGCGCTCACACAGGTCGGCGCAGCCCCGCATGCCGCCCGGCCTATAAACGAGCTGAGCGACGGCGAGCGGCAGCGGGTGATGATTGCACGCGCGCTGGCGCAAGAGCCGCAGGTGCTGCTGCTCGACGAACCGACCGCCTTCCTCGACCTGCCGTGCCGCGTGGACGTGCTACACTTGCTGGCGACCCTCGCTCGCGAACGGCGTTGCGCGGTGCTGCTGACAACGCACGACCTCGACCTGGCCCTGCGCGTGGCCGACCGGTTGTGGCTGCTGACTGCCGACGGCGCGTTCGTGGCCGGCCTGCCCGAAGAGCTGGCCCTCAACGGCGCGCTGGGCAGCGCCTTCCGCAGTGAGGGCGTGGAGTTCGATAGCGCGGCGGGCGCCTTCAAAATGAAGCGACATTCATGCGGGCCGGTGGCGCTGTTCGGCGAAGGGTTGGCGACGCAGTGGACGGCGCGGGCGCTCGAACGCATCGGCTACGAGGTGCACTGGGCCGACCCAAATCTGCCGCTGCGCGTGGAAGTGAGCGCGCCGGGCGAGGACGCGATGTGGCGTCTCAACGGTGCTCATCCGCCGCGCGAGTACCGCTCGCTGGCCGAACTGATCGAACAGGTGCGGGTGTCATGATACGCATTGCTTCGCTGTTACCCTCCGCCACCGAAATTGTCTGCACCCTCGGCTTCGCCGATTGTCTGGTCGGCGTCTCGCACGAGTGCGACTACCCGCCCGAAGTGGTGGCCGACCTCCCCCGCCTCACCCGCTCCGCCGTGCCGCCCGGCCTGAGCAGCGCCGAGATTGACGCCGACGTGGCCGCGCGCCTGCGGCGCGGCGAGAGCTTGTACACGGTGGATGAAGCGCAGCTCGCCGCGCTCGCGCCCGATGTCATCATCACGCAAGAGCTGTGTGATGTCTGCGCGGTGAACTTTAGTCAGGTGAAGGCCCTGTCCGCGCGCCTGCCGGGCCGGCCCAAGGTGATCTCGCTCACTCCGCCGAACCTCGAAGGGATTCTCGAAGATGTGCGCACTGTGGCCGGCGTGCTTGGCGTGCCGAAACGTGGCGAGCGGCTGGTGGCGCAGCTCCGCGCGCAACTCGCCGCCGTGGCCGAGTCGGTGCGCGGGCAGCCTCGCCCGCGCGTCTTCGCCTGTGAATGGCTCGACCCGCCGTACGCTGCAGGGCACTGGGTTCCCGAAATGGTCGCCCTGGCCGGCGGTGAGGAAGTGCTGGGACGGGCGGGTGAGAGGTCGTTCCGCGTGACGTGGGAGCAGGTCGCTGCGGCCCGGCCGGACGTGGTGGTACTGATCCCCTGCGGCTACACCCGCGAGCAGGCGGAGGCGGAATGGAAGGCGCTGCCCAAGCCGGCGGTCTTGGAGGACATCCCGGCGGTGCGCAATGGGCACGTCTATGCGCTGGAGGCTAATAACTACTGCTCGCGCCCCGCGCCGCGCGTGGTCGAGGGAGTGGAGGCGCTGGCGCGAGTCTTTCATGCGGTTACGGGATGATGAATGGTTGATGACTAATGACTGATGACTGATTGAAGGACGATCGCCTATGCCACGTTTGACAAAGATTTATACACGTAGAGGTGATGAAGGTCTGACTTCGCTCGGCGGCGGGCAGCGCGTGCCGAAGGACTCGCCGCGCGTCTGGGCATACGGCACGGTGGACGAGCTGAACTCCGCCATCGGCGTCGCCCTGGCTCACGGCCTGTGCGACCGGCTGCGGCAGGTTCTGCCGTCCATTCAAAACGAGCTGTTTCATCTTGGCTCCGACCTGTGCTTTCGTGAAGAAGATAAGGCGCTCTCTACCTTGCCGCAGATTGAGGCGCGGCATGTGGAGAGGCTTGAGGCGCTCATTGATGAGCTGAACGAGGCCGTCGGCCCGTTGGAGAATTTCATCCTGCCGGGCGGCTCGGTGGGGGCGGCGCATTTGCACCTGGCGCGCGCCATCTGCCGCCGCGCCGAGCGCGAGGTGGCTGCCCTCACCCGCGAGGAGCCGGTCGGG
>JANWXR010000211.1 GCA_025057205.1 Anaerolineales bacterium
ATCCGCCCGACGAACTACGCGCGCGAGGAAAAGGCCCGCGCCGAGGAAGAAGCGAAGAAGGCGGCTAAGGCGGCGGCCAAGCCGGCGGCAGAGAAGGCGGCAACCGGTGCCGCGGCCCGGCCCGCCCCGGCGGCGAAGGCTGCGCCCGCCGAGAAGAAGGACGACGCACCGAAGAGCGAGTAAGGCAGCAGTGGATCGGCATCCGACAGCGTGGAGCGTGTTGCAAGATACGCTCCGCGTTTTTTTCTTGCTGCTTGTGATAGACTTGGCGCTGAAGATTGAAATCACAGTTTGAGAAGTGAATTTTGCCATGTTCGCTCAACGCGGCATCCCCCAACCCCAAATGCGAATGCCTGCCCAATACGTCATCGCCATCGCTTCGGGCAAAGGCGGCGTCGGCAAGACCACCGTCGCGGTGAACATCGCCGTCGCGCTGGCGCAATCCGGCGCGAAGGTCGGCCTGCTCGACGCCGACATCTACGGCCCCAACACGCCGATGATGCTGGGCGCGAACGCCTATAAGCCCGCCGCCGTCAACGGCCGGCTGCCGCCGGCGCGCGTGCACGGCATCGAACTGTTCAGCATGGGTTTCATCGTCAGGCCGGAGCAGGCCATCATCTGGCGCGGGCCGATGCTCGATAAGGCCATCCGCCAGTTCCTCACCGACGTGGCCTGGGGCGAGCTGGATTACCTGCTGATTGACATGCCGCCCGGCACCGGCGACGCGCAGCTCACCGTCTCGCAGGCGTTCACCCTCACCGGGGCCGTCATCGTCACTTTGCCGCAGGCCGTCTCGCAGGCCGATGCGCGCCGCGGCCTGGAGGGCTTCCGCCAGATGGAAGTGCCCATCCTCGGTATCATCGAGAACATGAGCTACCTGCTCCTGCCGGATGGAGGGAAGCTGGATGTGTTCGGGCAGGGCGGGGGCCGCGCGCTGGCCGAGGCCGTCGGCGCGCCCTTCCTCGGCGAAATCCCGCTGGACCCACAGGTTCCCACCGCCAGCGACGGCGGCACGCCGGTCGTCGTCAGCCACCCCGACTCAGCCGTCGCCCGCGCGTTCCGGGCTCTGGCGGAGGCCATCGCGGCCAAAGCCGCCGAGCAGGGCGCAACCGGCCAGAACTTCATCCCCATCACCGAAATCTGAGCCGGCTGCAATTTGGGGCAAGCCGCAGACAACACCGGTACTGGCGACAAGGGGGCGCGTTCTCAGGTAGCTGCCCGACGTTGGCGCCGAATGTTGCAACTTCGCTTTCCCTCGTCTATGATTGCCGGCATATTGTGTAAAGGACAGTGCCGGAGTCTGGCCCGGTAGATGTAGGTAATGTCTGATTTGCCCCTGCCCGCCGCCACGGCGGAGTCGTCAGTTTTGGCGCCGCCCCCTTCATTGAAAACCATCATCGGCGTGCGCTTCATGCGCGTCGGCAAGATCTATCACTTCGATGCCACCGGCTTCGACGTCCGCCCCGGCGACCGGGTGATCGTCGAGACCACGCGCGGGCGGCAGTTGGGTGAGGTGGTGCAGTTCGTCCCGCCCGAGGCGCGTTCCGTGCCGGACGGCGGTTACAAGCGCATCGAGGGTTTGGCCTCCCCGCGCGACCTGGCGATGGAAGCGTATTGGAAATCCAAAGAGACCGAGGCCATGATCAGCTGCCGCGCCCGCGCCGCCGAACTGCTCTTGACCGAGATCAAAATCGTCAAGGCCGAGTACAGCTATGATGGCTCGCGCCTGACTTTCCTCTATAGCGGGCCGGATGAGCAGAACGGCAACCCGGCGCGCGTAGACCTGAAGTCGCTCAAAGAGGACATGCAGGCTCTCTATCCGCAGCAGCTCGTCCAGTTTCGGCAGATCGGCCCGCGTGACGTGGCCAAGCTGCTCGGCGGGCTGGGCGCCTGCGGACTGGAGACGCGCTGCTGCTCGCTGTTCCTGACCGAGTTCAGCCCGGTCAGCATCAAAATGGCCAAGGAGCAGGGTATCTCGCTCGATCCGGAGGAGATTACCGGCATGTGTGGGCGATTGCGCTGTTGCCTGGTCTATGAGTACGAGCAGTACGTCGCCGCACGTAAGCAGCTGCCCAAGCTCAAGAAAATTGTGCTGACTCCCAAAGGCGAGGGCAAGGTGGTAGACCTCAACCCGCTCAAGGAAACGGTCTGGGTGGAAATTCGAGAAGGCGAGGGCGTGCGGAGCTACGAGTTTCACAAGAACGACATCCAGCCGAAGGAAGAGCTGGAAGCCCTACAGAAGAAGGCCAACAGCCCGTGCGACCGCCACAACAGCGGCGGCTGTGATTGCGGCAAGGCCAAAAAGCGTTAGCAGCCATGACCGCCCTCGGTAACTTCGCTGAACTTGGCCTGAGCGGCCCGCCTCTGCGCGTTGTCTCCCTCGTGCCTTCGATCACCGAGAGCCTGTTCGACCTCGGCTGCGGCGACCGGGTGCGCGGCGTCACCGATTACTGCATCTTCCCCGCCGATAAAGTCCGTGACCTGCCCAAGGTCGGTGGAACCAAGAACCCCGACATTAAGCGCATCAAGGCCATCTTGCCAGACTTAATCATCGCCAGCCAGGAAGAAAACCGCCGAGACGTTATCGAAGCGCTCCAGGGCGAGGGCTTCAAAGTCTGGCTCACTTTTCCCAAGACGGTGGCCGATACTTTTGAACTGCTGTGGGCTATCATCCGGCTGTTTGATGTGCCGAAGATGGGTCAGGTGGTTGATGCGATGGAGCGGGTTTACGAATATGCCATGTTGGCGGCGGAGAATGCACCTCAGCCCCGCGTGTTCGTGCCGATCTGGCGCGAGCCGAAGGCGCCGGAGAAGCCGCGCTGGTGGATGACTATCAACCGCGAGACTTACGTGCATGATGTGCTGCGCGTGTGCGGAGGCGCGAATGTGTTCGCCGACCGCGAGCGCCGCTATCCGCTGGCTGCCGACCTTGGCGAAGCGCCGGGTGAGCCGCTGAACGTGGAGCGTGACACCCGCTACCCCCGCGTTACGCCGGCGGAGGTGGCGGAACATGCCCCGGAAGTGATTTTGCTGCCGACCGAACCGTATGCTTTCAGCGAGGCCGACCTTTCCG
>JANWXR010000212.1 GCA_025057205.1 Anaerolineales bacterium
AGGTCGTCCAAGGCTTGTTTCAGAATAGGCAACAGTCGGTGGATCCATTCGTTGGCTCGGCTTTGGGTCATCCCAAACAACTCCCCTTGCACGGATTGCAAAGGGTAGCTCTTCTGATACACCAGCGCAAACAACAATTTCTGTTCGAGGCTATCCAATGAACTCTTGCGGCCTGCGCCCGCCTTCCGCTTTCGGGTTTGGCCTGTCATTGTCCGCGAGGCAGGATAGACTTTCTCGTAGGCTCTCTTGAATGCCGGAAGGAGTTTGGCAAACTCTTCCACAGTCAGACCGGTAAAGGTCAAAAATTTTCTCGGCTTGGCTTTCAGTTCTTCGTAGGTCAGCATCCCGCTATCATACTACCGTTTTCGTTATTTCGGATAAGTCTATTCACCACAGAGTATACAGAGAGCATAGAGGCAAAAACTTTGTGTGCTTTGTACCCTCGGTGGTTCAAACTCTCTCCGCAATGAATGCGCCCAATCTCTCGACGAAAACGTTTGCATCAAATCGCTGAGCAGACTGCCGCAGCGTAGGCGCGTCGAATCTCAAATCCATAAACCGCAGCAGCGCAGCTTTCAGCGCCTCGACGCTCTGCTCGTGGAAGAGCACGCCGTTGATGCCATCTTGCACTGTATCCAGCGCGCCGCCGCCCGCAAAGGCGATGACCGGCACGCCGGCGGCCAGCGCCTGCACCGGCGCGATGCCGAAGTCTTCCAGGCCGGGGAAGATGAACGCCCGCGCGCGGGCGAACAATTCCGGCAGGTCGTCATCCGGCACGCGGCCCAAGAATTGTACAGTAGGCCCGGCCAGCGCCTCCAACCGCGCCCGGTCGCGGCCATCGCCCGCCACCTTCAGCTGCAGGCCCAGCTCGCTGCACGCCTGCACTGCCAAGTCCACGCGCTTATAGGGGATGAGGCGGCCCAGGCTGAGGAAGTAATCGCCCGACTCGCGATTCACCGAGAATCGGCGCACGTGGACGGGCGGAGGGATGACGACGGATCGGCGCCCGTAGAACCGGGCGATGCGCTGCTGTACTTCGGTGGAGATGGCGATGAAGTCGTCCACGCCATCGGCTGCGCGCCTGTCCCAACGTCGCAGCCAGGCCAGCAGCGGGCGCAATATCAACCGCGCGGCTGCGTTCAGGCCTTCTCGTCTGGCATATTCCTCGAAGCCCCAGACGTAGCGCGTGGGCGTGAGACAGTAACAGATGTGGCGCGCGCCCTCCGGTTTGCGCACGCCGTGGCAGAAGCCACTTTTGTTGGAGAGGATAAAGTCATGGCCGCGCAAGTCGAAACGCTCGAAGGCCAGCGGGTACAGTGGCAAATAGGGCTGATGATGGCGATGGATGCCGGGCAAACGGTTCATGAAGGAGGTACGGATGGGCCAGCGGCGGTAGTGCGTGGGCATCTGCTCCGGCGCGTAAATGGAAGTGTAGATCGGCGCGTCGGGGAACATCTCCGCCAGCGTTTCCAGAACGTCCTCCGCGCCGCCGCGCTGGTTGAGCCAGTCGTGGATGAGGGCGGGCTTCATGCCAACAGCTTCGCCACCGGCCTGAAGCTTCTGCGATGCAGTTCGCTGGCGCCGATGCACTCGAGCGCCTCGCGGTGCCGGCGCGTGCCATAGCCCTTGTGCCTCGCGAAGTCGTAGCCGGGATACAGCGCGTCGAGCTGCGCCATGAACGCATCGCGGCTCACCTTGGCAACGATGGAGGCGGCGGCGATGCTGAGCGAGCGTGAGTCGCCAAAGGGCAGGAACTTCTGTGGCAGCGGCACGAGCGAGGATAAATCTACTGCATCAATCAGCAGCGCCTCGGGCGGTGTGGGCAGGATGCTGATGGCGCGCTGCATAGCTTTGCGCGTGGCCTTGAGGATGCCGTCGCGGTCAATAAAGCGCGCGCTCACGCCGCCCATGCCCACCGCCACCGCCCTCTCGCGGATGAGGCGATACAGCCGCTCGCGTTGCCGAGCAGAGAGCTGCTTCGAATCGTTCACACCGGACTCAGTCAGTTCCTTCAGCACCTGCGGCTTGTCCAGCGGCAGGATCACCGCCGCCGCAATGACCGGCCCGGCCCACGCCCCTCGCCCGGCCTCGTCCACGCCGGCGATCAGGCGATAGCCTTGCGCAAGGAACTCCTGTTCCAGTTCAAGAGAAGGCATCTTTCACAGGGAACTGAATTCAAAAGTGTCGCATGATAGGTGAAAAACTCTACTGGAGTTCACCACCATGAGCACCATCCCAACCAGTGTAACCGAAAGGCAATTCGAAGACCATATCCGTCCATATCGGAGTACCGCCCAGCGTGGTTATGTCTGTTCCATTTCGCTCTACAAGGTGCTCAACGATATCCTGTACCGCCTGCACACCGGCTGCCGGTGAGAACGCTTGCCCATCAAGCCAGACCCAACCGACCCCACAAAGAAGAAATCAGCTGGCAGGCGGTCTACTAACCTTTGGTGCTAGTTTTAGAGAGCGAACTCAGCGATGGACATCGGGTGAGGCATGGCGTCTGGGTGGAGAGAGTGAAATAAATCCAGGAGCACATTGAACATCGCCGAGATGAAGGCCAAACGAGATTGAATGTTAGGACTTGCGCACTTGGCGGGGGTTGCCGCCATATCCGGCGGACTTCCGGCGGATATGACCGCCACATATACGGAAGCGCGGGCGCAACTGCGTAACTCCTATCGAACTAGCACCATTGGTTACTACCACTTTCGCAAGTGGAGCCGCGACGGCAGCCGGGAAAAGGTCTGGCAGCACAGCCCGGACGTGGTGCGGGAGGACTTAGACCTGACGCAACTGAACCCGGACGGCAGCCACACCCCGGCGAAGAAGGGCGGCGAGTCGGTGGCCTATCAAGGGCGCAAGAAGGCCAAAACTTCGAATATTTTGCCGATGACCGATGGCAATGGGTTCATCTTGGCTTCGACCGGCATCTTGGCCGGCAACCCTAATGACGCCTACCATCTCAAACCGCACTTCCAAGCCGCGTTCAAGCGCCTGAAACGTTTGGGCTTGCCCATCGCCGGGGCGTACTTCAACGCCGATTCGGCGTTTGACACCCGCGA
>JANWXR010000213.1 GCA_025057205.1 Anaerolineales bacterium
AATACATTCGATCTCGTTTGGCCTTGATCTCGGCGATGTTCAATGTGCTCCTGGATTTATTTCACTCTCTCCACCCACACGCCATGCCTCACCCGATGTCCATCGCCGAGTTCGCTCTCTAAAACTAGCACCAAAGGTTACTAACTGGAGTCTGGCAAATTCCGGCTCGGACACAAGATATGGTGGTCAAGCAAAGCCGTAAGTCGCCATATCTGGCACCAAAAGTTCCATTTGCCAAAGTCCAGTTACTAACTGAAGCTCGGCTCCCGCTTTTCATGAAACAGCCAGCCCGGTCGGCTGGCTGTTTAAGTTCATCGGCAAGGCTGCTCGCCTCGGACAAGGACTATCGCCGGAACGCCTCCACAACAACATTCGCCACAATCGAGCGAACCATGGCGGCAGAGGCCTACCGGCGGCGGCTGGCCAAGGTCCGACTGAGCAACTCCTCCTGCACACTGCGATCTTTGATTTTGCGGCGCGGCGTGGCCGAGCCGGAGCCGGCGCGTCCCTGCATGGCCGCCTGTTGGGCACGCTGGAACGCCAATTGCATCGTGGTCAGGTCCTCCTCTTTTTCTTTCTCAACCGGCTCTTCGACCTCAGCGTGCCTTTCAGCCGCCTCGACGGCCTTTATGCTCAACCGAATCCGCTTCTTGCGCGGGTCCACGCCGATGACCTGCACCCGTACCTCGCTGCCGATCTTCACCACCTCATTTACATCCTCGACGCGGTAGGTTGCCATCTCGCTGATATGCACCAGGCCGGGCCGCTCGGCTCCAATGTCCACAAAAGCACCAAACTTCTCCGTCTTGGTCACCTTGCCGGTATAAATCTGGCCGCGCTTCAGCTCCGACCACTCCACCGCCAAAGGTTGGATCATCGTCAGGTCCAGGCGCCCATTAGCCCTGTCAACTTTCTTGACCCAGACGGTCACCTGATCGCCCTCTTTGACGACATCGGCAACGTTGTTGACCCGTTCAGGCCGCAGCTGCGAGATGTGCACCAGGCCCTCGCGTTCGGCGCCCACGTCTACAAAAGCGCCGAACAACTCCACCTTCTTCACCGTCCCTGTCAGGCGCATCTTGGGTTTCAAATCTTCGAGACGAAGCGGCGCATCCAACGCCGCCGCGCTGGTTTCAGGGGCCGACAAGTCACTCACTGAATTTCCCTCCGCTGTATTTTGGGCGCGGCGATTATAACGGCGCGAGGAAGGGCTGTCAAAAACAACTTCCCCACTCCGCTCAGTCTGTGTAGCAGGTAAACGAACCATCCCACGCAATAGAGCAACAAACGCCTCGCGGTATAATGCGCGCCGAAGAATGACGGCCTCTCCAAATCCTCCCCTCAGAATTCTCGTTACAGGCAGCGGCGGCTTTGCTGGCAGCCATCTCGTTGAATATCTCTTGAGCGAATTCGGAGATCGGGTCCGCGTGTGGGGCTGTGAACGCGGCCTGACGCGACGCAGCGCTGCGCCCGCCGGCTTGACGACGCTCCACGCCGATTTGCTCGATGCCGACGCGACGCGCGCTGTTATCGCGCAGGTGCGGCCGGATCGCATCTATCATCTGGCGGGCCAGGCCATCGTCGGCGAAAGCTGGACGCGTCCGTGGGAAACCTACGAAACCAATCTGCGCACGCAGCTCAACCTGTTCGAAGCGGTGCTGGCCGAAGGGTTGAAGCCGCGCATCCTGACGCTTGGCTCGATGGAAGAGTACGGCCAAGTGGACGCCTCCGACCTACCCATCCGTGAGACACAGCCCTTTCGCCCCGATAGCCCGTATGGCGTTAGCAAAGTGGCCCAGGACCTGATGGGGCAGCAATACTTTCTCAGCCGACAGCTGCCGGTGGTGCGTGTGCGCCCCTTCAACCACATCGGGCCGCGCCAAAGCAATCACTTCGTCGCTGCTGCTTTCGCTTCACAGATCGCTGCTATCGAAGCGGGCCGGCAACCGCCGGTGATACATGTAGGCAACCTGGCATCGCGCCGCGACTTCACCGACGTGCGTGACATGGTGCGCGCCTACGTGCTGGCGCTTGAATACGGCGAACCGGGCGACGTGTACAATATCGGCTCCGGCCGCTCACGTAGCATTCGTGAATTGCTCGACTTCCTGCTGAGTCGCGCTGCCTGCCCCATCCGGGTAGAAACAGACCCAGCGCGGCTGCGTCCGGTAGACATACCGGACGTGGTCTGCGATGCCAGCAAGTTCCGCGCGCGCACCGGCTGGGCGCCGCGCCTGACCTTCGAACAGTCCCTGAGCGACCTGCTCGACTACGAACGGCAGCAGGTGCGCTCCGCCTGAACAGAAAGGAAAACCTGTATGCCCACCGCACTCATCACCGGCATTACCGGACAGGACGGTTCCTATCTAGCAGAATTTTTGCTTGAGAAAGGCTATCGTGTGGTCGGCATGGTGCGCCGCACCAGCACCATCAACTTTGACCGCATCCGCCACATCCAGAACGATATTGAAATCGTGCAGGGAGACCTGCTTGATCAGACCTCGTTGACAGATGTAATCAAAGAGTTCGAGCCGGATGAGGTCTACAACCTAGCTGCCCAGTCCTTTGTGCCCACTTCCTGGAAACAACCCGTGCTCACCGGCGAGTTCACGGCGCTGGGCGTCACGCGCATGCTGGAAGCTATCCGTCAGGTCAATCCCAAAATCAAGTTCTATCAGGCTTCCAGCAGCGAGATGTTCGGCAAAGTGGTCGAAGTGCCACAGACTGAGCGAACGCCTTTCTACCCGCGTAGCCCGTATGGCGTGGCCAAAGTGTACGGCCACTGGATCACAGTTAACTACCGCGAAAGCTACGGCATGTTCGCCTGCTCAGGCATCCTGTTCAACCACGAGTCGCCCCGGCGCGGCCTGGAGTTCGTCACTCACAAGGTGACGCACGGCGTGGCCAAAATCAAGCTTGGCCTGGCGAAAGAGCTGAGACTCGGCAACCTGGAAGCTAAACGCGACTGGGGATATGCCGGCGATTATGTGCGCGCGATGTGGTTGATGCTTCAGCAGCCGAAGCCCGACGATTACGTGATCGCGACCGGCGAGAC
>JANWXR010000214.1 GCA_025057205.1 Anaerolineales bacterium
AGGAAAAAGCCGTGCAAAAAGAAACATTGATTATTATCGGCTCAGGCCCGGCAGGGCTGACCGCTGCGTTGTATGCCGCGCGCGCCAACCTCAATCCGCTCGTCATCGCCGGGGAGCAACTGGGCGGGCAAATCGCCATCACCAGCGACGTAGAGAACTTCCCCGGCTTCGATAACATCCTCGGCCCAGACCTGGTCGAGAAAATGAAAGCTCAGGCAGAAAAGTTCGGCGCGCGCCTGGAGTACGACACCGTGACGGAAGTGGATTTCATCCACGGTCGCCCGTTCAAGCTCAAGACGTATAGCCAGGAATACGAAGCGGATGCCGTAATTGTCGCCACCGGCGCCTCGGCCAAACGATTGGGCATTCCGGGCGAGAGCGAACTGATCGGCAAAGGCGTGAGCTACTGCGCCACCTGCGATGGGTTCTTCTTCAAAAATAAGGACGTGATCGTAGTCGGCGGCGGAGACTCTGCCCTGCAGGAAGGCTTATTCCTGACCAAGTACGCCAGCCGTGTTCGCATCGTTCATCGCCGAAACCAGCTCCGCGCCGGCGAAATTCTCAAGGCGCGCGCTTTCGCCAATGAAAAGATCGAGTTCGTTTATAACACCGTGATTGACCGCATCGAGGGTGAAGGCAAAGTCCAGCGCGTGAAGGCGCGCCACCTCATCAGTGGCAAGGTGGAAACCTGGGAAACCGACGGCGTGTTCATCTTCATCGGTCACTTTCCAAACAGCCAACTGTTCCAGGGACAGCTGGCGATGGATGAACAGGGCTTCCTCATTGTGGATAAGTACATGCAGACCTCGGTTCCGGGCGTGTTTGCCGCCGGTGAGATTATGGACCCCATCTACAAGCAAGCGATCTCTTCCGCCGGCCAGGGCTGTATGGCCGCCATTTCCGCTGAACGTTACCTGGAGTCGCTGCACGATAAGGAACTCATGAAGGCGTAACCCCTCGGTCGTTGGCCAGCCGCGACCTAAGGAAAGGCAACGCGGCCTGAGCCGCGCGGGCGCGATGGCTGATCCGATTCTTCACTTCTTTCGGCAGTTCGGCCAGGGTGCAGCCGTATTCGGGGACAAAGAAGATAGGATCATAGCCGAAGCCGCCTGAACCGCGCTCTTCCAGAACGATCTCTCCCTCACACGTTCCTTCGAAGAAATACAACGCAAGAGCCGGCGGACTTAAGGAATCCGCCGGCTCGCTTTCCTGCGGATCGGCGATGACGAGGACACAGCGAAAGCGTGCCGTCCGGGGCGGTGGAACGTCGCGCAGCGCGGCGATGAGTTTTGCACGACGCTCGGCATCGCCGGCGCCCTCGCCGGCGTATCGTGCCGAATAAACACCCGGCTCGCCTCCCAACGCATCCACTTCCAAACCGGAGTCGTCCGCCAAGGTCAGCAGGCCCGAGGCGCGGGCAAATGCCGTCGCTTTCAGCCGGGCGTTGGCCGCATAAGTTGTACCGGTCTCTTCCACCTCCAGCGCAAGCCCAATCTGACGTGGCGTTACAAGCTCGAACGGCAACTCCGCCAGGATGGACAGAAATTCACAAACCTTCCCGGAGTTGTTGGTGCCGATCAGCAATTTTGTTGATTTTTTCATATTCTCTATCCGCAAGGAAATTAATGCCTGTTGATAGGCATATATAACATTATAGTCCAATATACAGGCATTTAATCATCTCGAGATTCAAAATTTATGTATAACTTAAATATTTGACGGTTGACTTGACGGTCATTATGGTGCTAAAATCCACGCAGAGTCCGCCGTAAGGATGGTTTCACCGCCGAGCACAGGGCGCAGAGAAATCATCAAGCAACTGCGTTCTCCTGCGGTATGTTTTTCAGTGCACTCACGCCGCCTGTAAAACCGCAGTTAGTCGAACAGTTTCGAACCTTGACCAAGCCACATTCTCCCCTCCGGCTGAACGTCGGCTTCCTGTTGAGGGAAAGCGTGGGGTACAGCCGTGAAATCCTGCTGGATGAACCCCATTTGGCCATCGCCGCCGACCTCACCGTCGAAGACTTGCGGGGATCACTCACCTTCACCCGTACGCCGCAAGGCCTGTACGTCTCCGCCCGCTTGCAAGCCCGAACGACCGTCGAGTGCAGCCGTTGCCTGGTGGAATTTGCGCAAACGGTCTTCAGCTCCTTCTCCGAGTTGTATCACTATCCACCTGAAAGCGCGTCTCCGGGGGACAGCCTCATCCCGGAAGACATGAACCTCGATTTTTCCGCAGTGGTACGCGAGGACATGTTGCTTTCCCTGCCGCTGCAGCCGTTGTGCCGTTCAGACTGCAAAGGGCTGTGCCCCAACTGTGGCCAGAACTGGAATGAACGCCCCTGCGACTGCCCCACCGATAAGGGCGACCCGCGTCTCGCCGTGCTGAAACGGCTCCTCGACAACAACCCGCCATCACCCCCCTGCTAGGAGATTGCACCATGAAATATACCCAGAACACCGGCCGCGATGCTGAAATGCTGACCATGCTGATGGACCGCGCCAGCGCTCAGGGATATTTGTTGACCGATGACATCATCGAAGCCTTCCCTCACGCGGAGGAAGCGAAAGAGCATCTTGAGGAATTGTTTGCCTTCCTCCATGGCTGTGATATCGAAGTGTACGATGACCGACGCGATGTACCCCCACAGCTGCGCGCTCGCGCCGTGCATCGCCGCCGGCTGGAGGACGAAGAATTCGACCTCAGCCGTATCTCTACCGACGACACCCTCGGCCTGTACCTGAAGGAGATGGCGCGCACCCCGCTGCTGACTAACGAGCAGGAGATAGACCTGGCCAAGCGGCTGGAGCGCGGCGAAAAGGCGGCCAAGGCCCTGGCGCAGATGCGGCCCAGCGCCAGCCTGAAACGCCGCGCCGAACTTCTCGGTCAAATCGAAGATGCCCGCAGCGCGCGCGAGCACATCATCAAGGCCAATACTCGGCTGGTCGTCTCCATCGCTAAGAAGTACATGGGCCGGGGCGTGCCCTTCCTCGACCTCATCCAGGAAGGTAACCTGGGACTGATGAAAGCGGTAGAAAAGTTCGATTACCGG
>JANWXR010000215.1:0-2737 GCA_025057205.1 Anaerolineales bacterium
TCCAGCGCGGCGTTCAACCACTGCTTCAGGTCGGTCACGTTGACGACCATGCCGGTGGTCGCATCCACCGGGCCGGTCACGCCCGCCCAGCCGACGTAGTTGATGCCGTCCCAGCGTCCATCGGCCCATCGCCGCCCGGCAGAGAATTCAAAGCGTTTGAGGGTCGTGACGTTCATCTTACAGTTGCTCGACCAGTTTCAGAAATTGCTGCGCCGTGCGCGCCCAGGTCATGGTCTCGGCGAAGCGCCGCCCATTGCGGCCTAGGCGTTCGCGTTCGGCATCGTCGGCCAGCAGCGCGCACACGGCCTCGGCCAGCGCTTCCGGCCGGTCGGGCGCAATCACGCGGCCCGCGTCGGCAGCCCGCACCAGCTCCGGCGGCGCAGCGGCGTCGGCCACCACCAATGGGCGGGCGGAGGCCATGCTTTCCAAAATCACGTTGCCGAACGCTTCTTGAATGCTCGGATGCACGAAGACGTGGCAGCGCTTGAACTCGCCGACGACGCGACGCCGGTCATCCACATCGCCCAGCCATGTCACCGAGTCCGCGATGCCCAACTCGTGCGTTAGCGCCTGCAACGCCTCCCACTCGAAACCGCCGCCCACGATACGCACTTCCACGTCCGGGAAACACCGGCGGATGAGCGGGACGGCGCGGAGGAGCAGGCCGATGCGTTTGCGCGGATACAACTTGCTCACGGCCAGCACGGTCGGGCGACGGCCCGCTTCCGGCTCCGGCGCATCCGCCCAGAAGGCGTCCCACTCCGTCAGGTCAATGCCGTTCGGAACCACACGCACGCACTCCGGCTTCACGCCGTAGTGCTCGATGACTTTGCGGCGCGCATACTCGCTCGCGACGACAGTCAGGTGCGCGCGGCGCAGGTTGTGGCCCTCGAAGTACGCCTGCGCACGCAGCCAGGTGTGGGTCGGCTCCGGCTCGGTCTCGGCCAGCTCGGCGAACACGGCGCGCGCCGAGCCGATGAACGGCTGTCGGTCGGAGCGCGGCAAGGCGAAGCCGTCATAGTCCAGCCCCAGCACCCAACGCGCCTGCGCCAGAGTCGGGTCGTGCGCCAGCTGCACGTTGAACCAGAAGCGTTCGAGCGTGAAGCTGGCGTAATCGCGCACGTCGAGGCCGGGGTTGATCAGGCGAACCGGCGTGCCCGCGGCCTCCACCGCTGCACGCAGCGCGCGGATGAAGACGGCGGTGCCGCTGCCCTGCCCCAGGCCGAGCGGCCAACTGGTGATAAATGCTGCGGATGACATCCGAGAACCGAATGGATAATATCAGGGATTATTATTGCGCTTTGTCTCGGTCTTGTCCGCGCTTTGTCGAATTTTCTAATCTAATTGCAATCTTTTGCAGCAAGGGGAGACGCCGTGTGCACGCAAAACATGTCAGCCGCACCCTGAGCGGACGCTGAGCGAAGTCGAAGCGGCAGTCGAAGGGGCGGTACGTTCCCTGACAACCTTTGCGTGCACACGAGACGCCCTCAGGAACGGTGCAAATGAAAAGACCCGGCCTTTTCTCGGTCGGGTCCTCGCATTTGGTAAAAGGGGTGCATTCCAGATTATTGGCCGCTCCTTCGACTGCGGCCCGCAAAAAACTGCGGGCCTCCGCTCAGGAAGCGGCCCGGCCAAAATATTGAAATGCACCCGGTAAAAGCGCCGGCTACGCGAGCTGCGCGTTCACGTCCTCACGGACACTGGATGACGCCCTGCGCCCACAGACAACCGCCGCAGGCCGGGAAGGTGTTTCCAAAGCAATCGGCCAGGTTCGACTCGGAGAGGTCGCAGCCGCCGCAGAACGCGCACGGCGCGAAGGCGAAGCTCTGGACGCGCTCGCGGTAGGCCACGTAGTCCGGGTCGTTCCAAATCTCCAGCAGGCTGCGCTCGTTCACGTTGCCCAGCGTGTGCTTGTAGTTCACGCGCGGCTTGCCGTGCAGGTAGGTGGTGTGCGTATGCAGCAGCGGCAGACAGGGGCTGACCCCACCGTCCCAACCGACCGAGATGGTGCCGCTCTCGATGAACGAACACACATCGGTGGCGCCGCCCAGCCTGTTGCCGCCGAAGGTGACGTTGTAACCGGCGTTGAGCGCCGCGATGAAGGCCTCGCGCGCGCCGTCGGTGAAGTCCATGCGTGGCAGATTGAGCTTACGCTGCCAGGGCGAATCCATGTAGGTCAGGTTTTTGACCGTGTGGGTGCAGAGCATCTCGGCCTGCATCTCGGCGGTCGTCGGCAGGACGTTGCTCACCGAGAAGCGCGAGGCGCCCAGACGCCTGCCAATCTGAAGGAGCTGCGGCAGGTCGCGGATGTTGCGCCGCATGGCGACGAAGGCGATGCCGATTTCGGGCCGGGTGCGGTGGCCGGCCGGGCGCATCCGGCTGAAGCGCTCCAGGTTCGCCAGCACATTCGGCAATTCCGCGCCCAGGCGGATGTCGGCGTAGCTCTCCGGCGTGGCGCCGTCGAGGGAGACCCAGAGCACGTCCAGCCCCGCGTCAATCAGCGCCCGCGAACGCTTTTCGGTGAGCAGGGTTCCGTTGGTAATCAGCTCCACACGCCCGCCCAGTGCCTTGGCCTCTGCGATCCACTTGAGCGTGTGCCGGTGAAACAGCGGCTCGCCGATGCCGCCGAAGAAGACCGTCGGCATAGGGTTCAGGCCGCGCAGGCTGTCCAGCAGGCGCGCAAAGGTTGCCTCGGACATGCGCCCCATCGTCTCGTCCCAGTTGTTGCGCAGGCAGG
>JANWXR010000215.1:2747-3041 GCA_025057205.1 Anaerolineales bacterium
AATATTGCACAGACTGGTGACTTCGACGTAGACCTTGGTGAGATGACTCACGGGGCGGTGCAGGCGCAGGGCGTTGCCGTCCGGCTCCAGCCGCACCCGGCTGCCCGGCCTCAGGCCGTACTGCGCAGTCATCTCAACCGGCAACACCAGCCGGCCCTGTTCATCCACTTCCGCCCAGGTTGCTGTGTTCACATCCATACGACCTCCGCTCTGTGCATGTGCTGCCAGCAGCTACAGATTGCGCTTTTCAACCACGAATGGACACGAATATTCACGAACGCTTCGTGCCCATTC
>JANWXR010000216.1 GCA_025057205.1 Anaerolineales bacterium
GCACGGGCAGGCGATGACGAGCACGGCGATGGCGTGCATCAGCGCGGTGGTGAAATCGCTGCTCAGGAGATACCAAACGAGGGCGGTGATGGCGGCGATGGCGATGACGATGGGCACGAAAATCGCCGAGACCCGGTCGGCCAGCTTTTGAATGGGGGCCTTGCTGCCCTGCGCTTCTTCGACCAGCCTGATGATTTGCGCCAGCGCGGTGTCTTTGCCGACCTTCGTCGCTTCGAACGTGAACGCGCCCTGCTTGTTGATCGTGCCGCCGATTACCGGCAGGCCGGGCCGTTTCTCCACCGGCATCGGCTCGCCCGTCAACATCGATTCGTCCACGGTGGACTTGCCCTCGACGACGACTCCATCCACCGGCACGCGCTCGCCGGGGCGCACGCTGACCAGGTCGCCGACGCGCACTTCGTCCACCGGCACGTCGGCCTCGAGGCCGTCGCGGCGCACGCGCGCCGTCTTCGGGCGCAGGCCCATCAGCTTTTTGATGGCTTCGCTGGTCTGCCCTTTGGCCCGCGCCTCGAGGAACTTGCCGAGCACGATGAGGGTGATGATGACGGCGGCAGTCTCGAAATAGACGTGGCCGCTCACCCAGCCGAACAGCACCGGCAGCGAGTAGAAATACGCCGCCGAGCTGCCTAGGGCGATGAGCACGTCCATGTTGGCCGCGCCGTTGCGCAGCGCCTTGTACGCGCCAACGTAGTATTGCCAGCCGACGTAGAACTGCACCGGCGTGGCCAGCGCAAACAGCAGCCAGTCGAACCACCACACGGCTTGGGCCGCGCCGGCATGGCCGGCATGGCTCACGTCCACCAGAAACGCCGGCAACAGGCTGAAGTCGCGGGCCATCGAGAGCGCGAACAGCGGCGCGGTCAGCAGCAGGCCGACGATGAGCAGATGGCGCTGGTGGGCGATCTCCTTCTCGCGCGCCAGCCGCTCGGCGTCCTCGGCATCGCCCTCGACCGTGACCGCCTCGAAGCCGGCAGCGTGGATCGCGCGGCGCAGGTCGGCCTGGCTGACGAGGGTGGGGATGTACCGGACGACGGCCTTCTCGGTCGCGTAGCTCACCGACGCCGACTGCACGCCCTCCAGCTTCGCCAGCACCTTCTCCAGTCGCAGCGCGTCGTTGTCGTCGCTCAGGCGGCGGATGGGGAGGACGGCCTCACCTACCGCCACGCCGTAGCCGGCCTTCTCGATGCGGGCGATGACCTCGGGCAGCGCGAGGGTCGCCGGGTCGTACTCCAGCGTAGCGCGTTCCGAGGCAAGGTTGACGTTGACGTTCTGCGCGCCCGGCAGCTTCTTGAGATTGCGCTCAATCGTCGCCGCGCAGTTCGCGCACGTCATCCCGGTGATGGGGAGGGTGAGTTGCCGGGTTGGCATGGTGGGGGTGGAGATTGGAGATGGGAGACTGGAGACTGGAGACTGTAGACTGGAGACTTGAGACTTGAGACTGGAGACTGGAGACTGGAGACTGGAGACTGAAAGTCATCAGTCTTTAGTCGTTCGTTTTCAGCCTGTCATACAGCGCCAGGCAGTTGGCGGTGTGCAGCTGGACGACCAGGCCGTTGAGGGGGATGCGGCTCTTGCCGCAGGACTCGATATCAATCTCGCGGACGGCCTCGCGCGGGCGGCCCTTCTTCACCAGCGCCTCCACCTTCTTGCGCAGGGCTTCTAGGTATTTCAGGTTGGAGCGCACTGCATCGTCAATTTCGCCGCGCAGCACCACATCGCCATGGCCCGGCACCACATTCTCCAGCCCCAGCGGCGGGATGGATTGCAACGAGCGGGTCAGGTCATCAATATCGCCGTCGGTGATGATGGGCAGCGGCATCATCATGTCCCCGGCGAACAGGATGCGGTCCTCCCGCAGCAGCACGGAGATCGAGTCCGGCGAAGGGCCCGGCGTGTGCATAATCTGGAGGGTCTTCTTACCGAGGTGCAGGGTCAGCGAGCCGTGAGTGAGCAGGATCGTGGGCAGGACAATTTCGACGGCGGCCAGCTCCGGTGATTGCGCCCGCGCCCGCCCCAGCCCAGCCCGGCCGACGGTGTCCAGCTTCTCCCGGCAGAGCCGGTGAGCGATGATTTGAGCCTTGGGAAACAGGTAGTTGCCGTTGGTGTGATCGGAGTGATAGTGGGTATTGATAATGTAGCGGACCTGCGCGGCGAGCCGGTTCTCCAGAAAGTCCTTGATCTGCTGAGTTTCCGAGGGGAAGGCCAGGGTGTCAATCAGCACGGCGCCGTCCCCATACAGAACCGCGCCGGCATTCACCCGGGCGTACTGGTCGCTGGTGAAGACGTAGATGTCGTCGGAAACGCGTTCCTTATGCATGGAGTGACCGGGGAGCGTACAGGCGCTGGTATAGCACAGTCGGGGAGGCGAAGTCAAGAAAAGGGGCGAAGATCGAACAAACGAGTTGAATTTATGGTCGACTTGATGGTCTAGAGCGAGGATGCTAGCATCCTGACCGTTCAACCGAGCGGCTCCTCTCTAGGGCCGCCAACTCAGGAGAAAAGATACATGGCATTCCCCGCTCAACCCACGCTCATAGTCCCGGCAGAAGCCGAGGCGTACTGCGTGAAGTGCAAGGCCACCCACAAGGTCGTTCAGGGAGAAGTCGTCACTGTGAAGAACGGCAAGCTCGCCTTGAAAGGCAAGTGCGAGGTCTGCGGCACAACGATGATGAAGTTCCTGCCGCAGAAAAAGCAGGCCTTGCCCGCTGAAGCCGCTACGTCGTCGGCGGACAGCCCCGAACCATCACTCTGACGGCTGACTCAGCTCGGCAGCCCAGCTGCTCAGCGAACAGGCTCTCAAATTTTGGGAGCCTGTTTGTTTTGTTGCGATCATGCGTGGAGCGAGTGACAATGTAGCAGTAGAGGTTGTACACCACCGCCTTGATGAGCAGTTCGCGGTCCTGCCGTCGCCAAGTTCCCACGACCGGCGCGGGCGACCAGGATCAACTGGCTCTGGGTGCCAACAGCATACGAGCCTTTGACCCAGCCGCGAT
>JANWXR010000217.1 GCA_025057205.1 Anaerolineales bacterium
TCTTGGTGGTGAACTCCAGTAGAGTTTTTCACCTATCATGCAGCATTATCGCCTTTTTGGAAAGTTTGAATCAGTTCGGCGAGTATCTTGCGCCAAGGCACAAAGACGCGCAGAGAATCTCTGTGACCGTCTGTGACCTCTGTGGATTCTTTTCAACAAAAGCTATTGCCCGAACAGTTACCCTGAATGTCCGTGTCTTCTCAACAGCAATCTTCTAATCTCTCTCTTCCAGCCAACGGCTGAGCCACTCAAAGCCGTAGACCACCAGCACCATCATACCGCCAGCAGCGCGCCGCCCAACATGCACCGCGGGCTGGTGCTCAGCCCGCCAAGCCCGTAGAACAGGTAAATCAGCGTCCCGCCCACGACGAATAGCAGGACGAAGAAGCCGATGAGCAGGTTGCGGTCGGTGATGAGCCGGTAGCGGCGGAGGTCAGTGGGTGGTTTGCGGCCTTGCACTCTGAAAGTGTAGCGAGCGGGCGAGTGGGTGACAATCAAGACTACGATTGGACGCGAGTACGTGAACACGAATGCGGGAACACGAAGGAGCACGAATGGAAGCGAATGAACACGAATGCGGGAACACGAAGGAGCACGAATGGAAGTGAATGGACACGAATAGAGGAATATGAATGAACACGAAAGGTTCTACTGAAAAAAGTCCATTTGAACCACGAAGACGCCGAGAACGCTAAGAAAAACAAAAGCGCATCCTTTGCGCTCTTCGCGGCTTCGCGGTGAGATCGTTGAACGTGAATGATTACGAAGCGTTCGTGGGAATTCGTGACAATTCGTGTCCATTCGTGATTTGAGTTCGCTTGCCCTTCATCCTTGAGCCTTCTTCCTTTCCCCTTCCCGGTATAATCCCGTCGCTCATGCCCTACTCCGGCCTTATCACGCGCTATCGCGATTACCTTACCCACCTCCCCAACAACGCCATCCCGGTCACCCTGCTGGAGGGCAACACGCCGCTCATCCCCGCGCCGCGCCTGAGCGCCGAGCTGGGCTGCGACGTCCGGCTCAAGTTCGAGGGCCTCAACCCCACCGGCTCGTTCAAGGACCGTGGCATGACGGTGGCGATGACGGCGGCGGTGGCGGAGGGCGCAACGGCCTGCATCTGCGCCTCTACCGGCAACACCGCGGCGAGCGCGGCGGCCTACGCGGCGCGGGCGGGCCTCGCCTGCTACGTCCTCATCCCCCAAGGAAAAGTGGCGGCAGGCAAGCTTGCGGGCGCAGTGGCCTACGGCGCGACGGTCATTCAGGTGCAAGGCTCCTTTGACGACGCGCTGGCCATGGTGCGTGAAATCTCCCAGCGCCGCCCGATCGCGCTCGTCAACTCCATCAACCCACACCGGATCGAAGGCCAGAAGACCGCCGCGTTTGAATTGGTGGATGCGCTAGGCCGCGCGCCTGATTGGCTCTGCCTGCCGGTGGGCAACGCCGGCAACATCACCGCGTACTGGAGAGGCTTCGTCGAGTATCACCTGGCCGGCAAGACGAGCGCGCTGCCGCAGCTGTTGGGGGTGCAGGCGGAGGGTGCAGCGCCGCTGGTGCTCGGCCACGCCGTGGAGAAGCCGGAGACGGTGGCGACCGCCATCCGCATCGGTCGGCCCGCGCGCGGCAAGGAGGCGTTGCAGGCCGTGGCCGAGTCAAGCGGGCGCATCCTGGCCGTCAGCGACGCCGAAATTCTGGAGATGCAGAAGCGCCTGGCCGCCGAAGGGGTGTGGTGCGAGCCGGCCTCGGCGGCGGGGGCGGCAGGGCTGTTCAGGGAAGTGAAAGCCGGGCGGCTGGACGTGCGCGGGAAAACTATCGTATGCGTCATCACCGGCCATGGGCTGAAGGACCCGGACGCCATCACCGCGCGCTTCCCCGCGCCGCGAGCCATCCCGGCGACGATGAGCGCACTGGAGAGGCTGATCGCTGAATGAAAAAAGCCTCCGTCACCGTCCCCGCTTCCACCGCCAACCTCGGCGCAGGGTTCGATTGTCTGGCGCTGGCGCTCGGCCTGCGCAACACCGTTGAACTGTATGAGACGAAGCAGGGCCTTGAGATTGATGTGGAAGGGGAGGGCGCCGAGCGGGTGGCCACGGATACGACGAACCTGACCTATCGCGCCGCGCAGGCCGTATTCGAGAAGACGGGCTATCGGCCTCCGGGACTCCGCCTGCACGCCGTCAACGGCATTCCGGTCGGTAGCGGCCTCGGTTCTTCGTCTGCCGCCATCGTCGGTGGGTTGGCTGCTGCCAACGCGCTGGTGGGCGGTCGCCTCTCGCGCCAGGAGTTGCTGCGATTGGCGATGGAGATCGAAGGCCACCCGGACAACGTGGCCGCTGCCATCTTTGGCGGGCTGACGCTCGTCAGCGCTTCCGGCGAGGAGCTGCTGGTGAAGTCGCTGCCCGTGCCGCCGCTCAAAGTAGTGATTGCTTTGCCCGACCTCCGGCTCTCCACTGCACAGGCGCGCGCGGCTCTGCCGCAGCACGTGCCGCTTGAGGATGCCGTCTTCAACATCGGCCACGCTGTGTTCACCGTGCAGGCACTCACCGCCGGCGACTTCGAGTTGCTGCGCCGGGCGATGAACGACCGACTGCATCAGCCGTACCGCAAGCGCCTGATCCCCGGCTACGATGCGGTTGCCGCCGAGGCGCGCAAGGCGGGTGCGGTCGCCGTTGCCCTCAGCGGCGCAGGGCCATCACTCGTCGCCTTCGCTCCCGAAAGGCACGGGGAGATTGCCGACGCCATGAAAGCCGCCTTCGAGGCCCACAGCCTGCCGTGCCGCACCTTCATCCTGCCGGTGGATCGGCAGGGGGTGCAGGTGAGTGTGGTCAGTCTTTAGTCTTCAGTCTTCATTCATCAATCATGACTGAAGACCAATGAGCGATGAATAATCGCCCCTCTACCCTCCCGCCGCTCACGACGCGGCTCATCGGGCGCGAGGCGGAACGCCGCGAACTGCGCGCAGTCCTTGCCTCGACCCGCCTGTT
>JANWXR010000218.1 GCA_025057205.1 Anaerolineales bacterium
TGCTCACCATCATCGGCAACCACTTCAAGAGCAAGAGCGGCGACGAAGCCCTGTACAGCATCGCCACGCTCGAGGGCCGCGTCCCCAACCGCATCACCGAGGTTCAGCGCAAGCAGCAGGCGCGGGTGGTGCGCGCCTTCGTGGACCAGCTGCTCGCCGCCGACCCCGACGCCTGGGTGATGGTGGCCGGCGACCTGAACGACTTCGAGTTCTCCGAGCCGGGCGAGGGGCCGGATAACCCCATCGCCATCCTCGAAGGCCTCGACGGCCCGGCCCCGCTCTACGACATGGTGTTCTCCGAGCGCGAGGCCGAGCGTTTCAGTTTCGTCTTCGACGGCAACAGCCAGGTGCTCGACCACATCCTGGTCAGCCACGCCCTGCGCAACCAGTTCGTCGGGCTGGACTTCCTGCACTTCAACGCCGGCTATCCCCATGCGCTGAGCAGCGACCCCGCCACGCCAATTCGTGTATCCGACCACGACGCCGTGGAAGCGCGCTTCCGCGTCAGGCGCACGGCCAGCGACCACACGCTGACCCTGCTGCAAAGCAACGACCACGAGTCCAAGATCGTCAGCGCGCCGGGCCAGCCGGACTTCGGCGGCGTGGCGCGGTTCAAGGCCCTGGCCGACCGGCTGCGCGCGGAGGCCCTGCAGGGAGCGGGCCGGCGCGGCGTGGTCTTCGTCAGCGCGGGTGACAGCATCATCCCCGGCCCCAACCTCGACGCCAGCCTGGCCAAGGGCGTGCCGTACTACGACTCCATCGCCATGGACCTGATGGACTTCGACGCGCTGGCCATCGGCAACCATGAGTTCGACCTGGGGCCGGACGTGTTCGCCGACTTCATCGCCGGCTTCACCGGCGACGTCAAGTTCGTCAGCGCCAACCTGGACTTCAGCGGCGAGCCGCGCCTGCAGGCCTTCGTGGACGAAGGCAAGCTGGTCAAGAGCCACGTCATCGAGCTGCCCAACGGCGAGTGCATTGCCGTCATCGGCGTGACCACGCCGCTGTTGCCGGCCATCTCCAGCCCGCGCAACGTGAGGGTGGACCCGAACTACGTGGCGCTCATCCAGGAGGAAATCAACCGGCTGGAGGCCAACGGGTTCAACCAAATCATCGTCTTCGGCCAGTTGCAGGGCATCAACGAGGACTTCGCGCTGGCGTCCCAGCTGCACGGCGTGGACATCATCGTCTCGGGCGGCGGTCAGGAGCTGCTGGCCAACCCCGGCAACCTGCTCGTCCCCGGCGACCGCAACATCTTCGGCCCGTATCCGATGTATGCCCGGGGCGCGGATGGCGCCGTCATCCCGGTCGTCACCACCAACGGCGACTACAAGTACATCGGTCGCCTGATTGTAGACTTCGACAAGGACGGGCGCGTGATCTCGATTGACCGCCGCAGCGGGCCGGTGCGGGTGGCGGGCGGCAGCAACCCCGACGCCGTGACGCCCGACCCGGAGGTGCAGGCCCGGGTGGTGGAGCCGGTGCAGGCCTACCTCACCGCCCTGGCGACGACGGTGGTGGGCAGGACCGAGGTGCCGCTCAACGGCCTGCGCAGCCCCGGCGTGCGCACGCAGGAGACCAACCTCGGCAACCTGATGGCCGATGCGCTGCTGTGGCAGGCCAACCAGAACGCGGCGGCCTTCGGCGCGCCGGTGGCCAACGTGGCGCTGCAGAACGGCGGTGGCATCCGCAACAACAACATCATCCCGCCCGGCAACCTCACCGAGCTGACCCTCAGCGGCATCGCGCCGTTCCTGAACTTCGTCACCATCGTGCCGAACATCCCGCCGGCGCAGTTCAAGGAGATCATGGAGAACGCGGTGTCGCGCGTGGAGTTCGGGGATGGCCGCTTCGCGCAAGTCGCCGGCTTCACGCTGCGCTGGAGCGCCAGCGGCACGCCGCAGGTGGTGGACAGCGCCGGCAACGTGCTGACGCCCGGCACGCGCGTGGTCGAGATTCGGCTGAACGACGGCACGTACATCGTGCGGGACGGGCAGGTGGTGGACGGCGCGCCCAGCGTCAACATCGCCACGATTGACTTCCTGGCGCGCGGCGGCGACCAGTATCCGTTCCGCAACGCTCCCTTCATCACGGTAGGCGCGACGTACCTGCAGGCGCTGCGCAACTACCTCACCGGCCCACTGGGTCGGGTCATCACCGCAGCCCAGTATCCTGAAGGGGGCCAGGGCCGCATCACGCGGCTGCCGTAGCCCCGGAACGTGAAGGACAAATCAGCGGAGGTGTTCGCCTCCGTTGATTTGTCTTAAGCGTTGGAAAACTCCACAGATTTCGCAGATGGTCACAGATTTTCTCTGCGAAAATCTGCGTAATCTGCGGATACATTAGGCTGGTCAGGCGGTTCCTCCGCCACCCGCTATCTACCATCAGCTATCCGCTATCCGCCATCTGCTATCCGCCATCGGCCATCCGCTATAATCGCCGCATGCCTCATATCGCGCTCAACGCGCACCTGTTGCACGGCGGCGCGTCCTATCGCAGCGCAGGCATCCACCGGTACATCTTCAATCTGTTGCGGCACCTGCCGGAGGCTGCCCCGGATTTCGATTTCACGGTCTTCGTCGGCGCCGGCCGGCCGGAGATGGCGCGGGCGCGCATCGAGCGCAGCCGCTGGCCGACGCAGCATCCGTTCATTCGCATCGCGTGGGAACAGTGCGTGCAGCCGTTGGCGCTGGTGCGCCTCCGCCCCGACCTGCTGCACTCGCTCGCCTTCGCCTCGCCGTTGCTCAACCCCGCGCCCGCCGTCGTCACCGTGTACGACCTCTCCTTTCGATTGTTCCCGCAGAACTTCCCCGCCGCGCAGCGGCTGTATCTCTCTGCCTTCACAGCCCTTTCCTGCCGGCGCGCGCGCCGCGTCATCGCGATTTCGGAGAGCACGAAGGCGGATGTGTGTCGGTTGCTCGGCGTGAGCGGCGAGCGCGTGGACGTGGCCTACCCCGGCGTGGA
>JANWXR010000219.1 GCA_025057205.1 Anaerolineales bacterium
TCTCCAATAAACGGAGCAAACGGGTGCGTTCGGACAAGGTTCGGTCTCCAAACCAGTCGCCATCGTCGCGCTTCAGCTGCGGCCGCATCAATTCGTTGCCCTCGCCACCAGACCGGCGCAGGCTGTCAACGGATAGGCAAACGGATGAGCGGATGACAACGGATGCGGCCGCATCAATTCGCTGCCCTCGCCACCAGACCGGCGCAGCGCATGACCGGGCCTATCCGTTTCAATCCGTTCATCCGTTAATGCATCCGTTGACAGACATCCGCTCGCATCCGCTGCCCTTGCACCAGACCGGCGCAGCGCATGACCAGCCCTATCCGTTTCAATCCGTTCATCCGCTAATGTATCCGTTGGCAGACATCCGCTTGCATCCGCTGCTACTGCCACGGAACAGATGACACGTTCGTTTTTCATATGGCGTGTTCCGTTGTAAAACAGACCCAAATGAACCTGACTGTACCCCTTGCCTCTAAACGCCCGCACTTCATCACCCAGCACGGCCAGACGCGCGTGGATGATTACTTCTGGCTGCGCAACCGCGACGACCCAGAGGTGCGGCGCTACCTGGAAGCCGAGAACGCCTACACCGAAGCGATGATGGCGCACACACGCGGCCTGCAGGAGGCCCTGTACCGCGAGATGCGCGGGCGCATTCAGGAAGACGACATTACCGTTCCGGTGCAGCGCGGCGAGTTCTTCTACTACTCACGCACCGAGCAGAATAAGCAATATCCCATCTACTGCCGCAAGCGCGGCGCCCTCGATGCACCGGAAGAAATCCTGCTGGACGTGAACGAACTCGCACAAGGCCAAGAGTTTTGCAGGTTGGGCAATTTCGAGGTCAGCCCCGACCACCACTATTTGGCCTATTCGGTAGATTACTCCGGCGCCGAGCGCTTCACGTTGTACCTCAAGGACCTGCACACCGGCGAGCTGCTGCCGGAGGTCATCCCGGACAGCTACTACACACTCGAGTGGGCCAACGACAGCCGCACCCTGTTCTACACCACGCTCAACGCTGCTAACCGGCCTCACCGCGCTTGGCGGCACGTCATCGGCAGCGACCCGGCGCAGGACGCGCTCATATACGAAGAGGCCGACGAGTCGTACTACATCTGGGTGCGCAAGAGCCGCAGCGGGCGCTTTCTGTTCTTCGAGCTGCACAACAACACCACCAGCGAGTGGCGTTACGCACCCGCCGATGACCCCTCGGCGACGTTCACGGTCTTTGCGCCGCGCCGTCCCGGCGTCGAGTACCGAATTGACCATCACAGCGATCGCTTCCTCATCCTCACCAACGAAGACGCACTCAACTTCAAGCTGATGGAGACGCCAATCGACTCGCCGGGCAGAGACCATTGGCGCGAGCTGATCCCACATCGCGCCGATGTGCTGCTCGAGGGCTTCGACGTGTTCCGCGAACACCTCGTCCTTTACGAGCGCGAGGGTGGGCTGAAGACGATGCGCGTCGGTGACCCGCATGCCCGCAGCTTTCAGCGTGTGCGCTTCCCCGAACCGGTTTACACATACTGGACTCAGGCGTGGATGGGGCCGGACGAGAATCCCGATTTCGAGGCGCGCACGCTGCGCTTTACCTACTCATCGCTCGTCACGCCCGACACGGTGATTGACTATGGGATGGATGACGGCTCGTGGACGGAGCGAAAGCGCCTGCCCATCCCCGGCGGCTATGACCCGACTCAGTACGTCTCCGAGCGGTTGGTGGCCACAGCCCCCGACGGCACCTACGTGCCGATTTCGCTCGTCTATCGCAAAGGCTTCCGACGTGATGGGCGTGGCCCGCTTTTGCTCCACAGCTACGGCGCCTATGGCGCGCCGACCGAACCGTTCTTCAACGCCAACCGCCTCAGCCTGCTCGACCGGGGCGTGGCCTTTGCGCTGGCCCATGTCCGCGGCGGCAGCGAGTTTGGCCGCGCCTGGTACGAGAACGGCAAGCTGCTTCACAAGCGCAACACTTTCACCGACTTCATCGCCTGCGCCGAGCACCTCATCGCGCAGGGCTACACTGCCAGCGACCGGTTGGCGATTCTGGGCGTCAGCGCCGGCGGCCTGCTGGTGACCGCAGCGATGACCATGCGTCCCGACCTGTTTCACTGCGTCGTCGCCAAGGTCCCCTTCGTGGATGTGGTCAACACGATGAGCGACCCGACCATCCCGCTCACCGTCATCGAGTGGGAGGAGTGGGGCAACCCGGCAGATAAGACGCTCTTCGACTACATGCTCTCTTATTCGCCCTACGACAATATCCAGCCGCGCGCCTACCCGCACCTGCTGGTCACCGCCGGCCTCAACGACCCGCGCGTCGCCTACTGGGAGCCGGCCAAGTTCGTCGCCAAGCTGCGCGCCCTCAAGACCGACTCCAACCGCCTGCTGCTCAAGACCAATATGGATGCAGGCCATGCCGGCGCCTCAGGCCGCTTCGACTACCTACGCGAAATCGCGTTCGAGTTTGCCTTCGTGCTAGACACGTTGGGAGTGGGCGACCGCTGAAGCTCGAAACTTCCGGCGACGACCCGATGGCCGGCCGCAAACTTACAGTCGCTGACCCTACCCACGTAGGCCGTACCCAACCGGCTTGTTAGCCGGCAGCGAGGTGATGGAGCTTTTGGCCACAGAGGCACGGAGGCACAGAGAAAATCTAAAACACTTCTCCGTGTGACTCTGCGATCTCGGCAGTGAAACCTCCTCTTTGCAGTGCACCCATCTATCTAACAAGGCATTGGGGTATGTCCGCGAGGCCTGACGATGAGGGTCGGTAAACCAGTGCTTCGTTGGCAGCCTCTCCAGAGGTCAGGACGAGCGTGGCGGAAGCGGTTGGCGGTATAAAAACCAGAAATCGTCTTCGGGGAAGGCG
>JANWXR010000021.1 GCA_025057205.1 Anaerolineales bacterium
AAACACGCTGCGCGCCCTGGAAGATGCGCTGGAAATGTTCGCCGGCTGCGCCATCGTCTTCAGCCACGACCGCTGGTTCCTCGACAGCATCGCCACGCACATCCTGGCCTTCGAGGGCGACAGTCAGGTCCGCTTCTTCCACGGCAACTGGAGCGAGTATGAAGCCGACCGTCGCAGGCGGCTGGGCGTGGAGGCCGAGCGGCCGCACCGCATCACCTATCGCAAGCTGACGCGCTAGACAAGTTGCTCAGGGCTACGCCTGGGCCGGAAAGTTGATTGCTCATGTCCACCCACTCGCGCGGTGTGTTGATTGCCCTTGCCGGCGTCCTGGCCTGGGCTTTCACCGCCATCCTCATCAGCTGCCTGCTCACCGGCTACCCGATTGCGCCGCTGACGTTGGCCTTCTGGCGCGACCTGTTCATCGGGCTGGCGGTGCTCGGTTTGCTGCGGGTCTTTCAGCCGGTGGCGCTTGCGATTGCGCGGCGCGACCTGCCGTTCTTCCTGCTGTACGGGTTCGGGCTGGCGCTCTTCAACGGGCTGTGGACGTTCAGCGTAGCGTTCAACGGCGCGGCAGTGGCGACGGTGCTGGCCTATAGCGCCCCGGCCTTCACCGTGCTGCTGGCGCGCCTGCTCCTGCGCGAGGAGTTGACGGCGCTGAAACTGCTGGCCGTCGTGCTCAGCCTGACCGGTTGTGTGCTGGTAGCGGACGCTTATCGCGCCGAGGCCTGGCAAGTGAATCCGCTCGGCATTGCGGTCGGCCTAGGATCGGGGTTGGCCTTTGCTGCGTACAGCTTGGCCGGGCGCTGGAGCGCCGGGCGCTTTGCCAGCGCATGGACGGTAACGGGCTACGGCTTCCTCTTCGCGGCGGGTGTGCTGGCGCTGACTCAGACACCGACCGGCGCCTTCAGTCTCGGCACGCAGTGGGGCGGTTGGGGCCTGCTGCTCTTCCTCGCGCTTGTCCCCTCGCTGCTGGGCTTCGGCCTGTACACGCTCAGCTTGCGCTTTCTGCCGGCCAGCACCGCCAGCCTGATCGCTGCGCTGGAGCCGGTGCTCACGGCGCTGATCGCGATGCCGACGCTGGGCGAATATCTGGACGAGCTACAATGGCTAGGCGCGGGGTTGATCGTGTTGGCGGCGATTCTGGCGCAATCCGAAAAGCGTCCGCGAAGTCACGCGACGAGCCATGAAAAAGCATTCGTGTGACTTCATGTGCATTCGTGTGTATTCGTGGAATCAAGACCGGCCCGCCGCCCGCGCCTTCGCCAGCACCTGCTGCGCCGCTTTCACCACCGGCATATCCACCATCTTGCCGTCGAGGGCGAACGCGCCCACTCCTGTAGCCTGATGCTGTTCGAACGCCTCGACGATGCGGCGTGCCCGCGCGATGGCGGCGTCATCGGGCGTAAAGGCCTCGTTGGCCGGAGCAATTTGATTGGGATGGATGAGCTGCTTGCCGCTGTAGCCCATCTGCATCCCCTGACGGCATTCGCGCAGCAAGCCCTCCGTGTCGTTGAAGTCCACAAAAACCATGTCAATAGCCTGCAGGCCGAAAGCAGCGGCGTGCGTCACTACGGCGGAGCGCGCGTAGAAGACCTCCCACGCTTCGGGCGTGCGCACTGCGCCGATGTCGCTGGCCAGGTCCTCCGCGCCGAAGATCAGCGCCGTCAGGCGCGGCGTGGCCGAGGCAATCTCTTTCAGGTTGACGATTCCCCGCGCGGTCTCCACCAGCGCCAGCATCTCAATGCCGCCCGCCGGCCAGCCGTTGGCCTGCTCCGCCGCCGTAAGCTGGGCATCTAGCCAGTGCAGGGCTTCTGCGCTTTCGACCTTAGGAAGGAGAACGCTGTCAGGCCGGCCCGAAATCGTCAGTCTTAAGTCCTCCGTCTCCAATCCTGAGCCGTAGGGATTGATCCGAATCATCCGCTCGCTGCGCCCGAAGTTGATGCTCTGCAACGCCTGGCGGATGGACTCGCGCGCGGCCGCCTTTTGGCTGAGCGCCACGCCGTCTTCCATATCCAGGCAGACCACGTCCGCACCGAGCGTGGCGGCCTTCTCGATTTTGCGCCGGCTGTCGCCGGGGACGAAGAGCAGGGATCGGCGGACGCGCATGGTGGGGTTGGGAGTGAGACTATTCGAGTTGGTGAAAATGGCGTCATAGCCTGTCAAGATTGCCATTGCGATCTGATTCCCTTACACATTTTTAAGAAAACAGTACTGCTGCTCAGGGAACTTGGCATAATTAGGTTATCTCATAACCCAAGGAGCTAATGCCATGAGCAGCAGCCAAGAATTGTACACCCGCTTGATCCACACCCTGCGTCCCCTGGTGAATGTAGCCCATATTTTCCATCTGACCAACTGGGTCTGGATCGTGGTAGGAATTTTGCAGGCCCGGTCGATTGCCTCGGTCGATTGCCTTGAGCCAGATTGCGCTGCATATCCCCGGCGAGGTCAAAGCGGAGTCGCGGGTGACGACCATTCGGCGCTGGCTGAAGAACTTGCGTGTGGACGTGTGGGAGTTTTATCGGCCGGTCTTGGAACGAGCGTTGCAGGATGGGCGAGCGGTGACGGCGACCGTGATACTGAATGGGGTGATGGTGTTTGGCGACCGCTGGCAAATCTTTCGCTTGTCCTTGGCCTACGCTGGGCGTGCCATTCCGCTGGGGTGGGTGGTGTTGTCGGGAAAGGGATTGACCCAAAAGCACAATCTATGGGTGCTCGCAATATATAATTTCGGTATGCAACGCGACAGGGTCAATCTCAACGGTATCAACATCCACTTCAACGTGGAGGGGCATGGGCCGGACGTTCTCCTCATTCACGGCTGGAGCAGCTCGCGGCGGATGTGGACCGAAGTCTCGACGGCGCTGGCAGACCAGTTTCGCTGCTGGTCGCTAGACTTGCCCGGCTTCGGTGAAAGCGACAAACCCGAAGAGGCCTGGTACTCCATCCCCAACTACACCGAGGTCGTGTATCACTTCGTCGAGGCGATGGGCTTACGGCAACTGCGCGTCGTTGGCCACTCGATGGGCGGGCTGATTTCGCTGGATTTCGCGGCAACGCACGGTGAGCGCATTGCCCGGCTGGTGGCCATCAACCCCGTGGTGACCGGGCGCGCCTACCTGGGCGCCTTCGCCGATTGGCAGCGAAGCGTACGGGTGCTCCACGGAGCGCAACAGTTATCGCGGCGCTTTATTCAGCCGATGCTTAACCACCCGTTGGCCGATCGCTGGAGCCGGCCGGTCCATTACTTGCGTCGCCGCAACGAAGAGTTCACTCAGGCCACGCCGGATTCGCTCATGCACAGCGGGCGCGCCGTCGTGCGCTACGACGTGCGCCCCAAGCTGGCCCAGATCAGCGCGCCCACGCTCGTCGTGCTCAGCACCTTCGATGCCAGTGTCCCCAATTCTGAGGGCCACGTAGCCGCTGCCGCCATCCCCAATGCGCGGCTGGCCGTCTTCAACGCCGGCCACACCGTCACCGACGATCGGCCCGCCGAGAGTCTGCGCTTGATTCGCGAGTTCCTACGTTGACCAAGACTCTGCGCCTCTTCGCCGCCCTTGAGTTGCCCGCGCCCGTTCTGGAGCAGCTGGCCGCGCTGGCCGAAGCACTACGGGCCGGCGCGCCAAAAGATGCCGTGCGGTGGGTGCGGCCTGAGGGCGTGCACCTTACACTCAAGTTCTACGGCGAAGTGGAGGCGAAGCGGGTGAAGGATTTGCAGGCCGTTTTGACCGAAGCAGCGATGACAGCCGGCCCGCTTACCTTCGTGCTCGCTGGCGTCGGCGCCTTCCCCAACCTGACGCGCCCGCGCGTGATTTGGGCCGGCGTGGCGGGCGACGTGGCCGCGCTCAAACGCCTGCAGGCCGCCGTGGAGGCCGCCTCGGTGCGCTGCGGCTTTGCGCCGGAGGACAAGCCCTTCAACCCGCACCTGACGCTCGGTCGTGTCAATCAGCCATTGCGCCCGCAGGAACATGGCCGCCTGGCGCGCGCCCTGGAGCAGGCGCAAACGCCGCCCGGCGCGCCGTTCACGCTCGATGCCCTCAGTTTGATGCGGAGCGAGTTGCACCGGGGCGGTGCGCTCTATACCCGCTTGTTTTCTGTGCCTCTGGCTATCTGAAACGCCTAGCCGATGCTACAATTTCGGCAACTCGTTCAGGAGAACTTGAGAATCTTCGCAGCTCCCTTCATGCACCCAGACGCGGCATCGGTAGCAATGGCCGTTTGCCGCGTCTGTCTCATTTTCGGTGCCGACTGCCTCGCTCAAGGCGACTCCCAAGCCACCCATCCCTCATCTGGAGGTCAACTCTGAAGCCGATAGAACTTGCTCGCTCCCTCGTCGAAACCCTCGAAGATAAAAAAGCCGAGGACATCGTCCTGCTCGACCTGCGGGGCATGTGCTCGTTCACCGATTACTTCATCATTTGCTCCGGCAGCAGCGAGCGCCAGCTCACTGCGCTCGCGGACAGTGTGGCAGAGACCGCGTATAAAAAGCACCGTCTCAAGTCGCCGCGCTTCCAGGGCCACGCCACCGGCGGCTGGATCCTGATTGACTTTGGCGATGTGATTGTCCACGCCTTTTCCCCCGAACAACGCAAACGCTACCGGCTCGAGGACTTCTGGCGCGAGGCCCGGGTGGTGGTGAGGATACAGTAGACCGTAGCCATGTGGTAAGTAGCCAAAGGGTTATGATGCTTTCCTGTCTACTTTCTGCTGTCTACTTTCTACGGACTACTGCTTCTCATACACCCAGCGCTCGCCATCGCGTTTCCAGTCCAGCAGCTCTTCCGGCTTGAACCAGAGGCCCAGCTCGAAAGCGGCCGTCTCAGGACCGTCGGAGGCATGGATCAGGTTACGGCCGATCTCCAAGGCAAAGTCGGCGCGGATGGTGCCGGGCGCAGCCGCAGTTGGGTTTGTCGCGCCGACGGTCTGGCGCACGGCCTCGATCGCCTTGTTGCCCTCCACCGCCAGCACGATCACCGGGTCGGAGGTGATGTAGTTGACCAACGGCTCGTAGAAGGATTTGCCCCGATGAACGGCGTAGTGCTGCTCGGCGAGTTCGCGGCTGACGCGCATCATCTTCAGAGCGACCAGGCGCAAGCCGCGCCGCTCCAAGCGCGCGATGATTTCTCCGGTTAGCCCGCGCTGTACGCCGTCCGGCTTGATGATCACAAGTGTGCGTTCCAAGTGTACCTCCTGGGGTGAGGATGTCGGCAGCATTCTACCAGAGCCGCCCGGTGCGCTCGGTGCTGTTCTCCGCCTTCGTCCGTCCGCGATTTTTCGGCCCTATCGGGAATCCTCCTCTTCGAGTAAAATTCGGCTTGGCCCGGCAGCGATGCCGGGACTTTCATGCCGCGCAGAGACCAGCGTGCCCCAACACGGGGTGAGACGACGCGGCTTAGCTCAACGCAAAGGAGTTCGCTATGACCCTCATCTCCATGAAGTCTCTCTTGGAGACGGGTGTCCACTTCGGGCATCGCACGCAGAAGTGGCACCCCAAGATGAAGCCGTACATCTTCACCGAACGTAACGGCATCCACATCATTGACCTGCAACAGACCGTCACTTTACTGGAACAGGCTTACAACGTCGTGCGCGATACAGTAGCGCGTGGCGGGATCGTCCTCTTCCTGGGCACCAAGCGCCAGGCACAGGAAGCCATCCAGAAGGAAGCCGAGCGTTGCGGCATGCCCTACGTCAATCAGCGCTGGCTGGGCGGCACGCTCACCAACTGGAAGACCATCAAGGAGCAAATCAACGAACTGAAACGCCTGGAGGAGGACAAGGCCTCCGGCAAGTTCGAGCGGCTGACCAAGAAAGAGAATCTAATGATTGACCGCCGGGTGACCAAGCTGCTCGACCGGCTCGGCGGCATCCGCTCACTGACCAGACCGCCGGACCTGCTCTACATCGTGGACGTGCGCCGCGAGGCCACCGCTGTTCACGAGGCCAATATCCTCAACATCCCCATCGTCGCGCTGGTGGATACCAACTGCGACCCAAGCGGCGTGGACTACGTCATTCCGGCCAACGATGACGCTATCCGCGCCATAAAACTGATGACGGCCCGCATCGCCGATGCGGTGATCGAAGGGCTGAACCTGCGTAAGGACGCGCCGCTACCCGTTGAGGAGAGCGCGGAGCAATATGGCGAGCCGGAGCAGGCGGATGAAGACCTGCTCGGCCCGGCCACGCTAGCCAAGATGGGCTCCGGCGAGTTGGAATTTTTAGACGAAGACACATTGAGCGAGGAAATCACCGAATGAGCACACTTGAAATCCCGGCCCAGCTCATCAAAGAACTGCGCGAGGCGACCGGCGCAGGCATCCTGGATTGCCGCAAGGCGCTGCAAGAGAGCGGCGGCGATTTTGCCCAGGCCGTGGCCTGGCTGCGTGAGAAAGGCCTGGCCTCCGCCGCCAAGAAGGCGGGCCGCCAAGCCAAGGACGGCAAGATCGAGCTGTATGCCCACGCCGGTGGTCGTGTCGGCGTGATGGTGGAAGTGAACTGCGAAACCGACTTCGTCGCGCGCACTGAGCAGTTCCAGACCTTCGCCCACGACCTGGCGCTGCACGTGGCCGCCGCAGCGCCGCGCTATATGGACGTGGCCGACGTGCCCGCCGACGTTCTTGAGGCCGAGCGCACCATCGCCCGCAACCGCGCCCGCGAGGAAGGCAAGCCCGAAAAGGTCTGGGACAAAATCGTCGAGGGCCGAATCGAAAAGTTCTATCAGGAGGTGTGTCTGCTCAGACAGCCATTCGTCAAGGATGAGAGCAAGACAATTGCCGACCTGCTCAAGGAAACCATCGCCGCCATTGGCGAGAACGTCGTTATCCGGCGCTTCGTGCGCTGGGAACTCGGCGAGGCCTCCAACTGAAGGACGCCAGAACGGGTGGCCGGTCAACCGGTCACCCGTTTTTCGTGGACGCGCCTGAGGTCGGGGAAACAAAAACCTTCGCTATTCTTTCCCGCTCTTTTCCCGTTTTCCTCTTTTCCGAGGTTCACATGATCTCTCCACACTACCGCCGCATCCTGCTCAAAATCGGCGGCGAAGCACTCGCCGGCATCGGCGGACACGGCATCAATCCGGAGAAGGCTGAGGAGATCGCCACCAAAGTCAAGCAGGTGCGCGACCTGGGCGTCGAGGTTGCGCTGGTGATCGGCGGCGGCAACCTGTGGCGCGGACGCGAGGGCCTCCAGCACGGCATGGAGCGCGCCACCGCCGACTACATCGGCATGCTCGGCACAGTGATGAACGCCCTAGCCCTGCAGGACGCGCTGGAGCGCTGCGGCGTGTACACCCGCACGCAGACCGCCATCGAGATGCGCGCCGTAGCCGAGCCGTACATCCGCCGCCGCGCCATCCGCCACCTGGAGAAGGGCCGCGTCGTCATCTTCGCCGCCGGCACCGGCAACCCCTACTTCTCCACCGACACCGCCGGCGCGTTGCGCGCTATGGAAATTGACGCCGACGTCATGGTCAAGGCCACCAAGGTGGACGGCGTTTATGACGATGACCCTCAGCTCAACCCCAACGCCCAAAAGTTCGACCACCTTACCTATATTGATGCCCTGAACCGCCGCCTAAAAGTGCTGGATAGCACCGCCATTAGCCTGTGCATGGACAACAGCCTGCCCATTCTGGTGCTCAACCTATGGGAGGGTGACTCGCTGGCCCGCGCCATGCTGGGCGAGAAAGTCGGCACCATCATCGGTCGCTAAGGGTGACCGCTGCCGCCACCCGGCAGGCCCGCCTTGCGTCCGCTGCCACTGGCAGGTATCCTTACAACAATCCAACCACCCCCAATCTCGAACAAAAGCTGCTATGGTCAAAGAAGCTCTAGCTGAAGCTGAACACAAGATGAAGAGTGCAATTACGGCGCTCGAGGAGAACCTGGCGACCATCCGCACCGGGCGCGCCTCGCCTGTGCTGGTGGAGCGCTTGCTGGTCGAATACTACGGTTCCCCCACTCAACTCCAGCAGCTGGCCACCATCACCGTGCCGGAGCCACGTCAGCTGCTCATCAAGCCGTTCGATCAGGCTTCGCTGAAAAATATCGAGCGCGCCATCCAGGCCTCCGAGCTAGGCCTCACCCCCACCAACGACGGCAAGGTCATTCGGTTGAACCTGCCGCCCCTCACCGAGGAGCGCCGTCGCGACCTGGTCAGGGTAGTGCACCACCGCGCCGAAGAAGCGCGCGCTTCCATTCGCAACATCCGCCGCCACACTCACGACGACCTGCGCGAATTCGAAAAGGAAAAGCTCATCTCCGAGGACGAACTCAAGAGAGCCGAGGCCGACTTGCAAAAGCTCACGGACAGATACATCGGTAAGGTGGACGAACTCAGCCAGCGCAAGGAAGCCGAGATCCGAGAAATCTAAAGCTCAGGGCTGAGGGTCGAGGCCCCAGTCAAAGGCGGCAGCCTCTTTTCTGCCTTCGCTGTCTATGACCGACAACTCTGTGTCTCTGGAACGCATCCCGCAACACGTCGGCATTATCATGGACGGCAACGGACGCTGGGCGCTGGCGCGCGGCCAGCCGCGCCTGGCCGGGCACCGTGCCGGCGTCGAGAACCTGCGCCGCACGATCACGGCCACCGTTGAGTTCGGCATCAAATATCTGACCATCTACGCCTTCTCCACCGAGAACTGGGGCCGCCCGCCTGAAGAGATTCGCGGCCTGATGTTCCTTCTGGACGAAGTGCTTGAAAAAGAGCTGGACGAACTTCACCGGCAGGGCGTGCAGCTACGACACATCGGGCGGCTGGAAGGTTTGGCACCACACACTCAGGAGATGGTGCGCGAAGCCATCCGGATGACCCGAAACAATACACGCCTGGTGCTCAACGTCGCCTTCAACTACGGCGGTCGGGCCGAAATCGTCCACGCCATCCGCCGGATGATTGCCGACGGCGTCAGGCCGGAAAACGTCACGGAAGAGCTGGTCAATCAGTACCTGTACACCGCCGGCCAGCCGGACCCAGACCTGATCATCCGCACGGCAGGCGAGATTCGCGTCTCGAACTTCCTGCTCTGGCAAGCAGCCTATGCCGAGTACTACGCTGCCAATGTGTACTGGCCTGACTTCGACAAGAACGAGTATCGTCGCGCGCTGGAACACTTTGCTTCACGCGAGCGGCGCTTCGGCCTGACTTCCGCGCAGGTTCAAGTACAGGGCTGACCGCCTGAGCCACACTGTGTTTGCCGGGGCAGCATGCTTTCCGACCGCCTCGCCATTACCATTCCGCTGCTCCCCCTTGCGGTCTGGATCATCTGGTTAGGCGGGTGGGTGTATGCGCTGGTTGTGGCCGCCGTCCTCGTGGTTGCCGGGCGTGAATTCGTGCGCATCTTTCGCGCCGGTGGTCATCGCCCTGCCCTGCTGCTGGTGATGGTCGGAGCGCCCCTGCTGGCGCTGACGCGTTTCTTCCGCCCCGCCGATTTGAGCCTGGTGTTCGTCGGCCTGATTGTGGCCTCGCTCGTCTGGCACTTGGCCGATTTCGAAAACGGCGCGCCCGCTTCGGGCACCGATTTCGTCATCACACTTGGCGGCATCTTCTACCTCGGCTGGATGGGCAGCTACTTCACGATGTTGCGCGCCCTGCCCGATGGCCTATGGTGGACGGCGGTGCTGATGGGCGCAATCTGGTTAGCGGACAGCGCGGCCTATCTGGTCGGACGCGCCTTTGGCCGCAACTTGCTGGCACCGCGCCTCAGCCCGAGAAAAACCTGGGAGGGATTTCTCGGCGGAATTGCCGGCGGCACAATTGGCTCGGCGGTGCTGGCCTTGCTGTGGCGGCTGGGCGCCGGGCCGGAGAGCCTGGTGGATTGGCACACCGCCGGCCTGCTTGGGGCGCTTATAGGGCTGGTCGGCCCCATTGGCGACCTGGGCATCTCCATGCTCAAGCGCGAGGGCGGCGTGAAGGACTCCGGCGCGGTCATCGTCGGCCACGGCGGCGCCCTTGACCGAATTGACTCGTGGTTAGTCGCCATCCCGGTCGGCTACTATGCCGTGCTTCTGCTCCGAAGCCTGACTCAGAAGTAACTCCCACCCTCTTTTCTACTTGCTATCTGCTTCACAGGAGACAGTCATGCCCGAAAAACCCACTCGTAACCTAGCCCTCGAACTCGTCCGTACTACGGAAGCCGCTGCGTTGGCAGCCGGGCGCTTCATGGGCCGCAACGACAAAGAAGGCGGCGACCGGGCCGCTGTGAATGCCATGCGCCTGGTGCTCAACACCGTCGAGATGGACGGCATCATCGTGATTGGCGAAGGCGAAAAGGACAAAGCCCCCATGCTGTACAACGGCGAAGTGCTCGGCACCGGTCAGCCGCCGCAGGTGGACATTGCCGTAGACCCGATTGACGGCACGCGGCTGCTGGCGCTGGGCCGGCAGAACGCGCTCTCGACCGTCGCCATCTCAGCGCGCGGCACCATGTTTAACCCTGGCCCCTTCGTCTACATGAACAAGATCGCCGTTGGGCCGGAAGGCAAAGGCGCCATTGACATCGAAGCCTCGCCCACCGTCAATCTGCGCAGCGTGGCGCGGGCCACCGGTAAGGAGATCCGCGACCTGACCGTGATGATCCTCGACCGACCGCGGCACGAGAGTTTGATCGCCGAGATTCGCCGCGCCGGCGCGCGCATCCGCCTGATCACCGATGGCGATGTGGCCGGCGCCCTGATGACGGCCTGGCCCGAATCCGGCGTGGACCTGCTGATGGGCATAGGCGGCTCGCCGGAAGCGGTGATCGCAGCCTGCGCCCTCAAATGCATGGGTGGCGAGATTCAGTGTAAGCTCTACCCACGCAATGAAGACGAGACCCGCAAGGCGCTGGAGATGGGCTACGACATGAACAGGGTTCTGACCACCGACGACCTGGTCAAGGGCGATGACGTTTTCTTCGCCGCTACCGGCCTGACCGACGGCGAATTGCTGGACGGCGTGAAGTATTACCGCGACGGTGCTCGCACCCACTCGCTCGTCATGCGCTCGAAGACCGGCACCGTGCGCGAGATTATCTCCCGCCACCGGCTCACCAAACTTTCGGAATACAGCGAGGTGATGTACTGAAACGGTGTGCTGGCGCCAACCAAGTCTCGCCATTCCCTAATTGACGGACGGAAGAACGGGGTGCTATAATCCAGGCCGTAAGCCCCACCAACAAGCTCGGCCTCGTTATCCTCAACCCGATAAAGCAGACCGTTTCGGCTTGAGCCTGGCTTTGAACCAATTGAATCATCGTAACGGGGACGATCCGTTACCTAAACGCACATAGCCACTATGGACGTCGCAGAGTTACAACAGCACAGCCTTGCCGAGCTGCGCAGCCTTGCCCGCCAATGGGACATCCCGGCATACAGCAAGCTCAAGAAGGACGACCTCATCGTGCGCCTGCTACGTGCCAATGCCGAAAAGCAAGGACTGGAACTGCGCGGCGGCGTGCTGGAGATCATGGAAGACGGCATCGGCTTCCTGCGCGCCGAGCATTACTTGCCCGGCCCGGAGGACATCTACGTCTCGCAATCGCAGATTCGCCGCTTCGGCCTGCGCACCGGCGATATGGTCATCGGCCAGGTGCGCCCGCCCAAGGAATCGGAGAAGTACTACGGCCTACTGCGCGTGGAGACGGTCAACGGCCTTGACCCGGAGACGGCCAAACGCCGTCCGATTTTCGAGCAGCTCACGCCCATCTTCCCCGAAACCCGCTTCGACCTGGAAACCAACAGGAACATCCTCAGCACACGCTTTATCAACCTCATCGCCCCCATCGGCATGGGTCAGCGCGGCCTGATCGTCTCTCCACCTAAGGCCGGCAAGACCACCGTGCTCAAGGATATCGCTAACGCCATCAGCACCAAATATCCTAATGTGCATCTGATGGTCGCCCTCATTGGCGAGCGCCCCGAAGAAGTGACGGACATGGACCGCTCGGTCGATGCAGAGGTGATTGCCTCGACCTTCGACGAGCCGGTGCAGAGCCACTGCCGCGTAGCCGAGATCGCGCTTGAACGCGCCAAGCGGTTGGTAGAGGGTGGCCGGCATGTCGTCATCCTGCTGGACTCGCTCACCCGCCTGGCGCGCGCCTACAACTTGGTCGTCAACCCGTCAGGCCGCACGCTCTCCGGCGGCCTCGACCCGGCGGCGCTCTATCCGCCCAAGAAAATCTTCGGCGCAGCCCGCAACCTGGAAGAGGGCGGCTCGCTGACCATCGTCGCCACCTGTCTGGTGGATACCGGCTCGCGCATGGACGACATGGTGTATGAGGAGTTCAAGGGCACGGGCAATATGGAGCTGCACCTCAGCCGCAAGCTGCAGGAACGTCGCATCTTCCCCGCCTTCGACATCGAGCGTTCGTCTACCCGCCGCGAGGAGCTGCTGCTTGGCCCCGACATCACCCCGCGCGTCTGGCTGCTACGCCGCATGTTTGCACAGATGATCGCCCCGCCGCCCAACGGCGCCGGCATGGACATCACCACCGCCACCGAAGCCGTGCTCGAACAGCTCCGCCAGACCGAAAACAATATGGAGTTCCTGGAGACGCTCGGCAAGAATGGACGGGGACGGGACTGAAGAAACCGAGGGAAGCGAAAATAGAGAAGGAAACAGGGAAGAGCAGGGAAATGAAGCGGAAACTCGGAGGCCGCCTGGCACTCCGAGTTTTTGCTTCTCCCTTTTCCCTCCTTTCCCTCATTCCTCTCTTTTGCCTCTCTGCCCCCTTTCTGGCTTTCGTTCACCAGCCCCGCATTCGGGCGATGGCCCATTCGTATAGCTGCTGATAGCCCAGCGCCGAGTTCCGCCAGGAAAAGTCGGTGGTCATGCCGTTGTGCTGGATGGCGCGCCAGCTGACCTTGTCTACGTTATAAATATAAATCGCACGTTGCAACGCGCGCCAGAAGTCATCGGCGCTGAAGTAGTTAAAGGTGAAGCCGGTGACGCCATCGCGCACGGTGTCGGCTAAACCACCCACAGCTCGCACCACCGGAACGCTGCCGTAACGCATCGCGATCATCTGTCCCAGGCCGCACGGCTCGAACAGCGACGGCATCAGGAAAAGGTCGCTGCCGCCGTACACCAGCGGAGCTACCTCTGGTGCATAGGCCAGCACAGCGCGCATCTTCTGCGTGTGGTAGCCGGCAAGGTGGCGGAGCATGTCCTCGTAATGGCCGTTGCCCGTCCCCACCACCACGAACTGCGCCTCGCCCGCGCCGCCGTTCAGCAACAGGTGCAGCACATGGCCGAGGATGTCAATCCCCTTTTGCCAGTCCAGGCGCGTCACCATGCCGACCAGCGGCACTTCGTCGCGCAGCGGCAGGTCGAGCCGGCGCTGCAGGGCGCGCTTGTTTTCGATCCGCGCTTCGACCCGGTTGACATCGAAGGGCGCCGCCAGATGCGGGTCGGTCGCCGGGTTCCACACTTCGTAGTCCACACCGTTCAAGATGCCGTGCACGTCGAAGTGACGGAACAGGAGCAGGTTGTGCAGGCCGGCACCGCCCTCAGGCGTCATGATCTCGCGCGCATAGGTGGGGCTGACCGTGTTGATCATGGTGGCGTGGTAGATGCCGCGCGCCATGAAGTTGACTTCGCCGTACTTCTCCTCGATCAGACCATGTGTGATAAGACCCAAGTAGCGGAAGACATCCCAGGGCGAATGCCCCTGATGCGCCAGATTGTGAATGGTGAAGACGGAGGGCAGGCCCCGATAACGCTCATCGGCCTGACCGGCCGTGGCAAGCCAGGTTACCGCCGGCGCGGTGTGCCAATCGTGGGCGTGCAGCACATCGGGCCACCAGTCAAGCACGTTGCAGACTTCGAAGGCGGCCCGGCTGAGAAAGGCGAAGCGATAGGCATCATCTGAATAACCATAGACGTTGGGGCGATCAAACAGCGTCCGCTCAGCAACGAAATAGATGGGCACGTCGCTGCCGGGCAGGACGCTCTCATAGAGGCCCGCCGCAATCGGCCCGGCGCCGGTGTTGACAATCATTCCGCCAGGGTGCACGCCGAGCGCACCGGCCCGCCCACGCTGCTCAATGCTCTGATAAGCTGGCATCACCACACGCACGTCGTGACCAAGCGTGCGCAAGGCTTTGGGGAGAGCGCCGGCTACATCCGCCAGGCCACCTACCTTGGCGAACGGCGCAACTTCTACACTGACGAAGAGGATTTTCAAAGGCATCGTTGAGTATGAGCGTCCGATTGGAGCTGGGGATAAGAGAGCTCATTCTAAATCAGCAATCCACAATCAGCAATCAAAAATCTTTATGTGCGCTTGACGTCTGCCTTCGTAGGCTGATAGACTCCCGGGCCGATAATATGAAAGATGCAAAGCCCTAGCTTTTGCAATTTGGGGGACTGGAGAGAGACCTTTGGCTGAGAAGACCCAAGTAACACCGACTGCTGTTTTCGTGCGACCGGAAAACTGGCTGAATGTCGCTATCTACGGTCTGCCGATTCTGGTGATGCTGGCCGCCGTGTGGCTTGCGCAAGCGGGCACGGCAACCGCAGACCCGGAGAGAGGTGCGGCCCCGGCCGGCACTACGCCAACCATAGAGGCATGGTCGTTGAAGAGCGCTATCCCCACCGGCGCGGTGTTTCCAACCGTCGAGCCAGTGCCTGCCCTGCCCGACTCGGCAGTCTTCTCTCGCCTGGCCGACCCGAACACCGATATCCCCACACGCGCCCGCACCACCATTGAGACGTATACCGTCATGAAGGGCGATACGATCTTCGGCATCGCGGCCAAGTTCAACTTAAAGCCGGAGACCATCCTATGGGGCAACCCGGAGCTGGTGGACAACGTGAATCTTCTGCGGCCAGGCAAAGTGCTCAACATCCTGCCAATTGACGGCGCGCTGCGTGTGGTGCAACCGGGCGATACGCTGGAGAAAATCGCCGAGGTCTTCCATGGCAAGGTCGAAGAGATTGTGGCGTTCCCCGGCAACGAACTGGACCCTGCCGATCCGCAGCTCAAAGTCGGGCAGAAACTGATTATTCCCGGCGGCTGGCGCGATACGATTCAGTGGTCGCTGCCCGTCGTCTCGCGCCGGGGGCGCGGCCCCGGCTCCAGCAGCGAACCGGGTTCATGTGCCGGGCCGTTCTCCGGGCCAAGCGGCGGCTTCAACTTCATCTGGCCAGCCAACAATCGTTACCTCTCCGGCTGGGACTACAACCCCAACACCCATCCCGGCATTGACATTGCGGCAGGCATGGGTGCGCCCATCTACGCTTCGGAGACCGGCGTGGTGGTGTTCTCCGGCTGGAGTACGCGCGGCTACGGCAACCTGGTCATTATTGACCACGGCAACGGCTGGCAGACCGCATATGCCCACCTAAGTCAGATCAATGTCGGCTGCGGCGCGGCCATCTATCAAGGCCAACTGGTGGGATTGGCCGGCAGCACCGGCAATTCGACCGGCGCGCACCTGCATTTTGAGATGCGCAACGATGAGTTCGGGCGCGTGAACCCGTGGCTGTATCTGCGGTGATGGCTGTTGCCTGTTCCGCCGATCGTCACGCAACCCACGGAGCGCAGCCTCTGCCATGCCTGAGTCTTCGCCGACCGAAACGCCGTCGCCCCTGGCCCGCCTGTGGGCCGACATGGTAGCCGCGGGCTGGCGCGAGCCGATCCTGCGGACGGTGTCGCACCTACTGCTAATCGGGCTGGTGCTGTTGGCCTTGAGCCTGAGCCGTCTCCGCCAGCCTGTCCTCAGCGATTTCAACTTGAGCGCCGCCACCGTTGAGCCGACCGCTTCATCCGCACTCGCAGGCACCGCCACGGTTAGCAGAGAGGATGGCGAGGTCGCGCCACCAGTTTTCGGCCCGCTGGTTGCAGAGGCCGAGCACCTCTCACGCGCCGTCAACCCACACACCCTCATCCCTACGCGGGGCCGCACCGAAGTTGTCACCTACACCGTGCAACCCGGCGATACGCTGTTCGGCATCGCCCAACGCTTCAACCTCAAGCCGGAGACAGTCCTATGGAGTAATTACTTCACGCTGAAGGACGACCCTCACCTGTTGCGGCCTAATCAGGTGCTTAACATCCTACCGGTGGACGGCACCTATCACTTCGTGACCGAAGGCAACACCATCGAGCAGATTGCCGCTTTCTATCGCGTGACGCCGGACACCATCATTAGCTGGCCAGGGAATGGCCTCGATCCGGCACAGCCCGTGCTCACGCCGAACACGTATCTGGTCATCCCCGGCGGGACGCGCGAGCTGCAAGCCTGGGTGCTGCCCAGTTTGCCGCGCACAGCCCGGAGCGGCGCCCGCGCCAACAGCAACTTCGGTCAATGTCCGGGTGGGTACACCGGCATTCTCGGCAGCGGCACATTCGTCTGGCCAACACAGTCACGCACGCTTTCCGGCAACGACTACTCCAACATTCATCGAGGCATTGACATCCGCGCCGGCCTGGGCGACCCGATTGTGGCGGTGGACAATGGCGTGGTGATGTACGCCGGCTGGAACGACTGGGGCTACGGCAATCTGGTGGTGATTGACCACGGCAACGGCTGGGAGAGCGTGTACGCACATCTCAGTCAATGGAGCGTACAGTGTGGCCAGAGCGTGAAACAGGGGGAGGTGGTTGGGGCGGCAGGCAGCACCGGTCACTCGTCCGGCCCCCATCTGCATTTTGAGCTGCGTTTCAACGCGACGTTCGTGAACCCGTGGACGGTGCTGCCGTAGAAATCTTCAGGCTCAGCTCCTGATCAATAGCAGCGAGAAGCCAAAGGTGCTGCCGCTCCCCTCTTCGCTCAAGACCCAGATGCGGCCGTTATGCCGCTCGATGACGGCCCCGACGATGGCCGGGCCCAGCCCACTGCCGGAGGTGCGGCGCGAGGCCTCGCCAGGAACACGGTAGAAACGTTCAAAGAGACAGCCTTGGGCGGCGAAGGGGATACCGGGGCCGGTGTCGGTCATCTCGCAGATGGCTTGTCCATCCGCCTCACGATAGCGGACGCGGATGACGCCGCCGGGAGGGGTGTACTTTACGGCGTTGCTCACCAGGTTGGCCAAGGCGCGGTGCAGCCAGCCCTCGTCTTCCAGCACCGAGCTGCCGATCATCTCACCATCATACTCCAAACAGAAGTGACTCCAGTGCAAAGACTATGATCTCACCGCGAAGCCGCGAAGGGCGCAAAGGCTTTGCTCCTATTTTCCTTAGCGTTCTTGGCGTCTTCGTGATTCAAATGGACTTTTTGCGGGCCACCAGGCGGAATTCCTGCACCACGCGCTGGGCAATGTAGCTCAGCTCAACTGGCGAGAAGGACGGCCCCACCGGGCCACGCACCTGATCGAGGCTGAGCACCTAATCTACCAGTCGGCTCATGCACTTCAGTCCAGATTGCAGCAGGGAGAAACACTGTTCTTGCTCCAGCGTCAGGTTCGGCGAGATGTCACGCGGCAGATTGAGCGTGCCCTGCATGGAGTTGAGGGGGTTGCGTAGGTCGTGGGTGGCGGACTGGATGGCCTAGGTCTTCCACTATTCGGCGCGCTTCAGATGGGTCACGTCGCGCAGGATCATCACCCAGCCGATTGGCCCATCGCCCTCCACCTTGCACGGGCGACAGGGTGGCGCTGAAGTTAAGGTCGGCGCGCAATTCCAGTTCGAAGACGAGCGATTGCGGCAAGCCCTATTCGCGTACACGCTTCAGCCAGCGACCCAGATCATAGTTGAGGAGGGCGAGGGGCTGGCCAAGAGCGTTGGCGGCGGGGACTTCAAAAAGCCGCTCCGCGGCCGGCTTCATCAGCGTAATGGAACCGGCCGGATCGGTGGCAATGATGGCCCTCGCTCACCGAGCGAACAATGGCATCCAGGCGAAGGAAGTCTTGGCGGTCTAGGCTCATCCAAGCCTAACCCGTAATCAGCCTGAAAAGTTGCGCCGGTCAGGTTTTTACGGGCCGTTATTGGGGCCGCGGTTGACGAAGCGCCGATACCAGGTGAGCAGGGTGGCCTCGTCGAAGGACTGCAAGTTCAGCTGATGCCCCCAAGCTAACGCGACAATCGGCGTAGGCAGATCGCCCTCGTAGGTGGTGATGAGCACTTTACGCTGGTTGAACTGAGACTCGACCAGGTCGGCGTTTTGCAGAAAGGCACGGAACTGCTCCTCCAGGGTGGCGCAGTCTGTTTCGCATTCGTACAAGATGACGATGCCACCGCGCGCCAGGTTGTTGAGATAGTTGCCGGGTGGCACAGGCGCATCGGCCAATCCCCAGGGTGCGCCGCGATCGTAATGCGTGCCGGACGACGGCGGGTCGTGGAGAAATGTCACCGGTACGCCTTCGGCCACCACGCCGCGGCCTTCATCCGGGATGACCTGCTCGCCGGGCAACGGGCCGGGGCGGAGGTTGCGGATGACGACGGCGATGACCAGCACCACTGTCAGCGCCAGCGTGCCCAGGATGACGGCATTCCACATCAGCGCCGCGCGGCGATGTTCGGCACGGCGTTCCTGGCGCTTGGCGGCGTTGCCGAGGGCTGGCGCTCTTTCGAGGGGAGACGCTTTCTTCGGCGCTGCCGAGGCGACGGCGCCGGGTTTGCGGGCCGCCTTTTGGGGCACGGCCTTCTTCGTCTCGCTCGCTTTTGTGTCGCTCACACCGGCCTCCAGAGACAAAACAGAGCCGGTCGGGATCAGCTCTGTCGGACAGTGTGCGCCTGAAGGGATTCGAACCCCTGGCCTTTTGCTCCGCAAGCAAACGCTCTAATCCAACTGAGCTACAGGCGCATCGGAAAAATTATTGATTGCGGATTTCTGACTGCGAATTTTCAATCGAAAATTAGGAATCGTCAATCCGCAATTTAGAGGCGGGGAGGGAGGGATTTGAACCCTCGGTACAGGTTTAAGAGCCCGTACAAGCACTTAGCAGGCGCTCCCGATCGACCATACTCCGGCACCTCCCCGAGTGCGCTCACCCATCAGACTTAAGGCGGAGGGAGAGGGATTCGAACCCCCGGTGAGCGTATGCCCACAGTTGTTTTCAAGACAACCGCCTTAGTCCACTCGGCCATCCCTCCCGGATGTTCCTTATGAGTGTCCACGATTGTACCACAATTCGAGATTTTGGATTGTGGATTTTTGGAAGGCGGATTGCAGCGGTTGCCAATCCACAATCAAGGGTCTGAGAATTTGAGATGGAGATTTAGTCCCTGAAAGGTGATGAGTTCGATTGTCAGCGCTGCCGGCGCGCGGCCCGAGCCGTTCAGAGCGGTCACGCGCTACGTGCACGCCTCGCAGTACAGCGCAAATACGTCGCCGCCGATGCCGGTGGGGATCGGCTCGATGACGTTGAGAGCGGCGGCCATGGGGACGGCAGCGTCGGCGGCGTTGTCGTCTTACTTCAGAATGGACAGGTTCGGCCTGAGCAGCCAGCGGTTGGCTAGAGGCCACCATCCCGCGGCACGCGAGGATAGGTGAGCGGCAGGAACTGAAGTGGTGCTCGAAGATGAACATGCTGAAAGTCTAGAGGCTGGCCATTGCATGGTCAATGCTCCCGACCAAGCAGCTTGAAGCTTTTGGTGCACCCTTGCCTTTTTCCTCTCCCTGTGGATAATCTAGCCCATTCTCACCCGGTGTTCATCTTCAGACAGCCGATAGGAGGTGGTCTATCGAGTTGCGCCAGCTCGCTATACTGCGTCGTTTCAACCCTATTCATTTACGAGGAGAATAAGAGAATGAAACGCTCGTCGCTCACTTTTTCGGCGATCGTCCTCGCCACCCTGATCTTGGCGTCCTGCGCGCCGGCCACACCTGCCTTTACTCCGCCTACAGATCCGATCGGCGTAGTCACCATTCCGCCGGGTGAGCCGATTCACATCGCCTACTGGCTCGTGGTCACCGGCCCGGATGGCTCGCTCGGCGAGGACTCTAAGCGCGGCATCGAAATTGCCATTGACGATCGAGGCGGGAAGCTGCTCGGCCGTGACATCAAGCTGACCGGCGAGGACAGCGGCTGCAACGCCGAGGGCGGCACGACGGCAGCCACCAAACTTTCGACCGATCCCACCATCGTGGCGCTGGTCGGGTCGTCCTGCTCGAGCGAGGCGGCGGCCGGTGTGCCGATCCTCACCAAAGCCGGATACACCACCGTTTCGCCTTCCAACACCCGCACGGCCTTCACGCGCCCGCCTCGGCCGGAGGGCTTCGAGGGATACCTGCGTACCGCCTATGAGGATGCGGTGCAGGGCCAAGCTGCCGCCGAGTTCGTCTGGAATTTCCTCAAGCTCAAGTCGGCGGCGACCATCCACGACGGCAGCCCGTACTCGAAGGGTCTGGCAGAAGACTTTG
>JANWXR010000220.1 GCA_025057205.1 Anaerolineales bacterium
CATGCAAGGTCTCGATCTCCCGCGCCAGGAGCAAGACCACCGCCGCCCCGCCCAGCACCAGCAGCCACAAGACCACATAGCTGACAAGCCAGATACCGTTCATCGTCTCGCCTCCATGTGAACCAAGCGTCGCATCTGCCGGCCAAGCAGCACCAGCATGAGCAGGCCACACAACGTCAGCGCAAAGGGCAACCCTCGCTCTGCAAGGACCAGCTCCAGCAACAGGTAAGCCAGACCCTGCCCCAGCCAGCCGGCCACGAGCGGGTGATCCTGACCCCCTATCGCCGGCGGCAGCGCCAGCAGGATCAATCCCAGGTTGCGCGCGATCAGCCGACCGCCGATCTTCTGCGAATGACGTGCACCGCCGCAGCCGCAGTTCAGGTCTTTTCGTCCCCGCCGCAGGTTGATGCCCACAGCAAAGATGAAGGTGAACAGCAACAGCGCGCTCAGCGCCGCCGCCACTCTTGTGCCCACGCCGAGCACCAGCATCAGGCCCAGCGCCAGTTCCAGCCAGGGCAGGACGACGGCAAAGCGGCGCGCCGGATGATTGACCCTGGCCTGCAACGCGAACTGATCCTGTTTCAACTCGGCCTCCGCACCACTCCCGCGTTGTTGGCCCTGTTCTCGATCGCGACCCTGTGGGCACATCGGCATGTTCGCAACAGCCGGCTGTCGATCCGGCAGGCCGCCTGGTATATCAAGTCCAGACCTACCCTCTCCGATGCCCCGGCGATCGTACGCCAGCATCTTTGGCAGCAGTGGTGTTTTGCTCTCTCGGAGGGAAACATGGACAGCGCAAAACTCGCCCACCTGTTGCGAAACCGCTTGATCCCAGCATTATCGCGTACACCGTGACCTATCTTGATTGGATAAAATCCAGATGAGCACAGCACCATCATAACGATAAGTGCTTAACATACTCTAGAAATACACCTGCGGTGATCGCCAGCGTTGACTCCACGCCCATCCTGCGCCACAATGCGCATCATCCCTGACTCGGAGATGAGAACCGATGGCTCGCATCACGGGCGTCAATGCCATAGTCCTGTACGCCAACGACCCTGCCGCGCTGGCGCAGTGGTACGAAAAATGGCTTGGAATCACCACTCTGGAGAACGCCGACGACGGCAATTGGTACGGCGAGATTGACGATTACCACACCGGCCTGACCTTCCAGTTTGCCATCTTTAAGGCGCGTGAGCCGCTGCCTGCGGGCGCGCGCGCGACGATGATCACCTACCGCGTGGACGATTACGACATCTTCGTCGGCGGGCTGGAGCGCGCCGGCATTGCTGTAGAGCGCGAGTTGACCGACTACGGCCGCTTCGCCCGTCTGCGCGACCCGGAGGGCAACCCCATCGAGCTGTACGCGCCGTTCGCCATCCCGCAGCCCGACCTGAGCCATCCGCCGTGCGAATGAGACGACGCACCGCCTGCCCGCAGCCGCTTGCTTTGGTTGCGTTGATTGGTTTGCTGACTGCCTGCGCAGCGGAAAGTGTCACCGTCCGCGCCGGTGAGACGCCGAGCGCGCCGCCCGGCCTGACGCTGCTCCCCTCCGAGACGCCTACGGCCACACTCACGTCTGACCTCACAGACGCGCTGCCCTCACCGACCTCGCCCACCGCGACCGCCACTCCCGTCATCGCCCTTGCGCCGACGCACACCGGCGAGGCTGGCGCCGTACCGACGTTGGCCAACGCTACCCTCGCGCCCACTACTCCCCCCGCTATGCTCCGACCTAGCCCGACTTCCACTGCTCTCCCGCTGGCGGCCACGCCTAGTCCCACGCCGACCGAGGGGCCTTGTGTGAATGACGCTGCGTTCATCGAAGACGTGACCGTGCCCGACGGCGCGCAGTTCCTGCCGACGCAGCCGTTCGTCAAGCGGTGGCGGGTGAAGAACACCGGGACGTGCGATTGGGGGCCGGGCTATCGCCTGGTGCTGGTGAGCGGCGATGCGTTGACTGCGCCGCCGGGCGTCAGGCCGCAGACCGAGTTCGCGCTCTACCCGGCTCGCGCCGGCGCAGAAGCGATCTGGGAGATACCGATGCGCGCGCCGGATACACCGGGCACATACACCGGGCGCTGGGAAGCGCGCGACCCGCAGGGTAACCGGTTCGGCGCGCTGGTATTTGTGATGATTGAAGTGATTGCGTTGCCGGCTCAGTCGCCGTGAGCCAAAGCAGGGTTGAGAAGAACTGAAGCAGTGATAGAAAAAACTCGAGCCGCCGCCTGAGGGGATGGAGGCGGTGCACAGGACATCGAGAGGAGGCCGACGTTTAAAGCCAGGTCAGAACGGTATGAACAGGCCGCCGCTCCAATCATGCAGGCATCTTCAGGGCCAGGTTTTGCTCTCGAGCACTTCACCCACGACATTCAGCAACTCAATTCGTCTAACGTGAATTGTGTCCGGGCGCGTGAGAAGGAAGGAGTTGTTCTCTACAGGCGTGGACATGATCACACCATCTGACCATTCCACGCGAACGGTATCGCTCCCTCTAGAGCCTGTTATGGACTTATAGTAAATGAGCCATGACACGAGTAAAGCGGCCAAGCATCAGGATTGCAAAAGCCAGGAAATGCAGACCCGCCAAGGTCTCCGGCAAGCGTTCGTAGTCGCGAGCCAAGCGCCGGAAGCGCGTCGTCCAGGCGAAGCTGCGCTCCACCACCCAGCGTCGCGGCAAGAGCACGAAGCCTTTCTTGGCTTGCGGCAGCTTGACGACCACCGGTTGCAGGCCATGCGCCGCAGCAGCTTGGACGGCCGGCTCACCGGTGTAGCCTTGATCAACATACGCCACCTTGACCGCTTGACCGGTGACGTCTTGGACCTGACGGGCCAGTTCTGCCACTTGGGCGCGATCCTGCTCCTG
>JANWXR010000221.1 GCA_025057205.1 Anaerolineales bacterium
GCGGCGTGCGCGCCTCCGGCTGCGCGGGCACCAGTCGGCCCACCGTCAGTGTGACCGCATCGAGCAACGCGCCGTCCGGGGCGCGGATGGGCAGGCGGTTGTCGGGCGCGTTGCGCCACAGGCCGGCGCGCAGGCGCAGCAACGTCGGCGTCGCTGCAAACTCGGTGATCGGCAGTTGATAAGTGTCGGGGTAAATTGCGCCGGGCTGCATCTGCGAGGTGGGCAGCAGCCCTCCGCCCGGCCAGGTATCTATTTGCCCCACGCTCTCGGTCGCGCGCCCGAACAGCACCAGTGCCAGCGAGTCATCCGTCCTCATCCTTTGCAACACCCGCCAATACAGCGTGACCCGGATTGATTGGCCGGGATGCCGCGCTTCGTCGTCCGCCGTGTAGCCGATGAGTTCAAGCCCGTCGCCGAATCGCGCGCGCACGGGCCGCAAGTCGGCGGGCAGCTGCGTTTCCGCGATGGGCTGCGGAGAGCGGTAACGCGGCGCAATATCGAACACGGGGACGTACACGGCGACCGCCGCCAGCAGCGCGCCGAGGCAGGCCGCCGCCACGCGAGCGGCGCGGGGCGTGAACGGGGTGAGCAGCGCCGCCGCCATCCCGATGGAGAGCGGGGCGATGGCCCCGAACATCAACCGCCCCTGCGAGGCCGGGGTCTGCATCGTCCAGCGCACCACGCCGGCGAAGGTCAGTAAACAGTAAACGGCCAGCAGCACGGCTTCGGTCGAAAGACGGCCACGCTGTTTCCACAGCAGCCACGCACCGCCGCCAAGTGAGGCGAGCGTCACGACATTGAAAAACCCGTACACCCACTCGCCGGCGCGGATGCTGAACACGCCGAAGATTCCCCAGTACGAGAGATAAAAGCTCGCCCACTCCTGCGTGAACAGTTCAATCAGCCCCACGCTGCGCGGCCCGGCGATGGCCACCATTGTCTCCAGGCCGGTCGGCTCGCCGTACAGTTGCAGGTTGCGCAGGAACCACCAGCCGCTCACCAGAACGGCGACGCCGAAGACGATGAGGCCGCGAACGACGGCACCGGTCAAATGGCGGATGGCAGATGGCAGTTGGCGCTCGGCGCGCGGGATGTGCTTCCACTGCTCGGCAAGCAGCGCCAGCGCGACGACCGGCCACAGCACCAGCCCGCTGAGCTTGGTGAGTGCGGCCAGCCCGCACAGCAGGCCCAGGCCGATGAGTTTGAGCAATGACGGGCGTGTGTGCGCCTGCACCATCTCGACCGTTGCCAGCAGCGTCGCCGTCGCCAGCAGCATGAGCAGGTTATCGTTGTTCACCGAGGCGTTGATGATCAGCGCCATCGGATTGTAGGCGACCAGCGTGGCATCCAGCAGCGGGCGATGTTTATCGGCGAACATACGGCGGGCGAGCAGGAAGGTCAAGGCCACGGTGCCGCAGCTGAGCAGCAGCGAGAAGACGCGCAGCACGAACACCGCCTGCGCCGTGCCGCTCGCTGCATCCGAAGGGATGGGGCGATAGAGGTTGACGTTGTGCGTCGTGCCGGGGATGCCCACGCGCGAGTGCGGGTTCTGCACCGCGACGCGCGGATGGTCGGAGGTATCCATCCAAAACGTGAGCGCCGCAGCGACCACGTAATAGAGCGGCGGCTGGCTGCCTTCCTGATGGTAAAAGGTGTCTTTGTTTCGCGGGTCCTGCACCGGCAGGCCGTTGCCGCGCGCAATCCACTGCACTACGCCGAAGTGTGAGCCTTCGTCGGAGGCCTCGAACGGTGGCGTAGCCCAGACGTACACCAGGCCGAGCGCGAAATGCGCGGCGACGAGGGCGAGGAGGGCAAGGGTGCTGCGGCGAACGGTCATCGGTCACAGACCTGACGGGTAGGGTTGGCCGTCACGGCAGCACCCGGATGCGGCTCAGCCGGACGCTCTCAGCGTCGGTCGGATATCCTTCAGAGTTCCACAGGCGCAGCGGCGTTAGCGTCTCGGAGTCGTATACCACAATCTCCATTTGATACTGGCCCGATGGCGTGGCCGGGTCGAGGGTGAGCGTGTACGCATCAACGATGGTCTGGCCGGGTGTCCAGGTTGAGGTGGGCGCGGCGCCGTCCTGCGGCCAGGAGTCCTTCGCCGCCCAGCGGTTGAGCGCCTCGTCACGCACGCGGGCGGAGACCGAGTAGTTGGCGCGCATCGGGGCGAGCGCGCGCCAGTGCAGGGTGACGGTGAGTGTTTCGCCGGGTCGCAGCACGCGCCGGTCTAGCTCGTAGCCGCTCAGCTCCATTACGCCGCCGATGTTCTGCCGCAGTGCGTTGGGCAAGTCACCGGCGCGCGCCTCCAGCACAATCGCGCCGAAGGTAGCGGCCTCGCCGCCGGTTGTCAGCGGCAATCGCGTCCCGTCGCGCAAATCGTACACACCGGCAGCAATGTGCAAGGACGCAGGCGCGAACGTGCCTGCCGGAATTGGGATGACGTACTCATCTGCCCACATCCGGCCCGGCGTGAGCAGCGTCGTCGCCAGCAGGCCCTGGCCGGGGTAGCGGTCGCGCTGTGCGACGATCACGCCCTCCTCATCCACGAGGTGAACGAAGATGCTCCAATTGCGGTCCATCGCCATTTGCGTTTGCCAGAAGAGCGTCAGGTGCACGCTGTCGCCGGGCTGCGCCGAGCGGGTGCGCAAATCATAACCCAGCAGCCTTATCTCGCCGAAGTCGGCGTCGAGGCGGTTGGGGATGGCGGCGAGTTCCGCCGGGGTGAGCGGTGGTGGGGGGGCGTAATGCGGGGCGATGACGGTGAACGGCACGGCGGCGGAGAGCGCGGCGAGGAAGAGGGCGAGGCTGGTGGGTAGGAGAGAGTGGAGATTGGAGATTGATGACTGATGATTGATGACTG
>JANWXR010000222.1 GCA_025057205.1 Anaerolineales bacterium
GATGACTTCATCCCGCCGGAGAACATGCCTTACGTGTATCACCGTCTGACCGGCGCGCCGCGCGAGATGTTCTGGCTGGAGCGCAGCGAGCACGTGGTCACGCGAAGCGGCGAGATGGACGTCCTGTTAGCACGGCTGCGCGAGTTCATCCGAGACCCGCAAGCTGTATCGGGCATGCCGGCATGACACGCGACAACAAGCTGATGGCCTTCGCCCTGTTGCTCTGGGGACTGGGTGAGGGACTGTTCCTGTACTTTCAGCCATTGTACCTGCGCGAGCTAGGCGGGGACTCGGCGATGGTAGGTGCGGCGCTCTCCTTCTCCGCGCTGGCGATGGCGGCCACACACATCCCTGCCGGCTACCTATCCGACCGCATCGGGCGCAAAGTGCTCATCGTCGCCGGCTTCGGGCTGGGCACGCTCGCCGCGCTGGTGATGTTCCTGGCGCGCGACTTCTGGCTGTTCACGCTGGCGCTGTCCGCGTACTGGTTCACCGGCTTCATGCTTGCGCCCCTCGGCGCGTACGTCACCGAGGCGCGCGGGACTCAGAGCGTACAGCGCGCCCTCAGCCTGGTGTATGCCGGCTTCTGGGCCGGCACGATCGTATCGCCGGCGCTGGGCGGCTGGATCGGCAGCGCGTTCGGCCTGCGCTACGCCTTCCTCGGCAGCTTCGCAACGTTCACCGTTTCCACACTCGTCGTTGCGCTGGCAAGCGACCAGCCAGTGATCACTGCCGAACCGGGCACCGGCCGCTACCGCGAGCTGGTTCGCAATCGGCCCCTCCTCGGCTATCTGGCGCTGGCCTTCGTTGCAATGCTGGCCATGCAGATCGGCCTGCCCTTCATGCCCAACTTCATCAACGAGGTGCGCAACTTCGATGTGAGCGTGGTTGGCGTGCTCGGCTCAATCAACTCCATCGGCATCGTGCTGGCGAACACGCTTCTCGGCAGCCGCTCGCCGCGTGTGGGCCTGCTGTTGGCGCAGGCCTTTGTCTTCTGTTCCATGCTGGTGCTTTTGCTGGTCGCGAGCTGGCCGGGGCTGGTCCTGGCCTACGCGCTGCGGGCCGGCTGGTCGCTGGCACACACCATGTTCTCAGCGCAATCGGCGCGGCTGGTGAGCCGGGGCGAGAGGGGGCTGGCCTACGGCCTGGCCGAAACCGTGTCGGGCGTGGCGATGATCCTCGGCCCGCTGTTCGCCGGCTGGCTGTACGGTTGGAACACCGCTGCGCCGTTCGTCGTGAGCGCCGGACTGCTGCCGATAATGATGGCCCTCACCTGGCGTTTTGCGCCGCGCACCGATGCGCATACCGAAGAGGTACGGGTCGGGCCGCGTCCGCGCGAAGCCGAGGTGTGAAGCGAATGACTCACACCTCCCTTCACCGCTCAATGCACGGCGCCTGATGCGCAACGAAAAAAATCCAGTGTGCACGCAAAACATGTCAGCCGCACCCTGAGCGGACGCTTAGCGAAGCCGAAGCGGCAGTCGAAGGGGCCGCCAGTTCCCTAACAACCTTAGCGTGCACACAAAATTCACCGCACGAGACCTTGACTCCCGTGCTATACTGGCGGCATGAACGCTTCACCTGCAACGCGATTTTCGATGTTGATGCGCAACTTGCCGGATCGCGGCCGGCGCCGAGGCGCCGGCTCGCCTTCGGGTTAGCCGCGCACGCCTGCGCCTGACCCCCGGCAACTCGACCGCCAGCCTCGGCTGGCGGTTTTTGTTTCCCTCAACCAAACCCCTCCCGTCGCCGCGCGACACCCTCCCCTTCCCTCTCCCAGTGGGAGAGGGAAGGGGAGGGTCGGGGTGGGGATGGGTGAGGGACAAATCCAGTACAATCGCGCCACGCTCTTTGGAGTCATCGCCATGACCGAAAACATCCTCGTCTGCATTGCCTGGCCATATGCCAACGCCGATATCCATGTCGGCAACATCGTCGGCTCGCACCTGCCCGGCGACATCTACGCCCGCTACCACCGGCTCAAGGGCAACCGCGTGCTGGTCGTCTCCGGCTCGGACGCGCACGGCACGCCCATCACCGTCCGCGCCGACGCCGAGGGCAAGACGGCCGGCGAAGTCTATGAGCACTTCCACCGCCGCTTTCTTGAACTCTTTCAGAAGGTCGGCATCACCTACGACCTGTTCACCAGCACGCACACCGAGAACCACTTCAAGGTGTCGCAGGACATCTTCCTCAAGCTCAAGGCCAACGGCTATCTGTTCACCAAGACCGAGGCCCAGTGGTACTCGCCGACCGAAAAACGTTTCCTGCCGGACCGCTACGTGGAGGGCACGTGCTACCTCTGCGGCTACGACAAGGCGCGCGGCGACCAGTGTGACAAGTGCGGCAACCTGCTGGAAGCCACGCGGCTCATCAACCCGCGCGCCCGCAACAGCGGCAGCGCCCTCGAGCTGCGCGAGACCGAGCACTTCTACCTCGACCTCGCCAAAGCCGCCCCGGCGCTGAAGCGCTGGCTGAGCGAGGACAAGGAACACTGGCGGCCTCAGGTGCTCAACCCCTCGCTGGCGCAGATTGATGAGCTGCGCGAGCGGGCCATCACCCGCGACCTGGACTGGGGCATCCCCGTCCCCCTGCCCGACTGGGCCGAGCGCGGCAAATGCCTGTACGTATGGTTCGAGGCCGTCATCGGCTACTTCTCCGCCTCCATCGAGTGGAGCGCGCTTAACGGCCGGCCCGAGGCATGGAAGGACTGGTGGTACGACCCGCGCGCGAAGACCGTCTATTTCATCGGCAAGGACAACACACCGTTCCACACGCTCATCTGGCCGGCGGAGCTGCTCGGCGTCGAACGGCTCTACGACGATGACCCGACGAAGCGCCTCAACCTGCCGT
>JANWXR010000223.1 GCA_025057205.1 Anaerolineales bacterium
TTGGTAACGGCCAGCATCTGCTCGGCGCAGTCGTACACGTCGAAGCGGAGCCAGACGCGTTCGCCGACGTGCGCGGGCACGATGACGCTCAAAGCAGCGTTGCCGTCCACACTTCGACCTCGGCCAGTGGCTCGCCGTTGCGCAACAGTTGCGCTCGCGCTGGGACGGCGCAATCCGCCACTGAGGCGCTCAACGCCAGTTGCCCGCTCACCTCCCCAAGGTCTGCACCGATAGGGTAGGATAAGTTGCGCTATCGAGCTGCGTGGTGAACGACACGCGCGGCCTCATATGGCAGTTGGGCTGTGTGGACGCTGTCTCGCGCACGTCGCTAAGTCGGCAAGAGCATCTCTTCGCGCCTTGGCGCGAAACTCTCCGTCAAATTCAGGAGAGCGTTGTTTTATAGGGAGGTCGCTCGGCGGGAGTGGGCGCGATTATAGATGAGCGGGCGCACTTGGATAAAGCCTGTTTTTGTATCGCAGCCTCAGGTAAAATCTGGACTATGAGCCGGAAGTATCACATTTGGACGGAAGGTTGCCAGATGAACGTGGCCGACTCGCAGCGCGTAGCCAGTGCGCTGGAGCAGCTGGGCTACTGCTACGAGCCTGTCATCGAGCAGGCCGACGTCATCGTGCTGAACACCTGCGTGGTGCGACAGAGCGCCGAGGATAAGGCTTATGGCCGGCTGACCTCGCTCGCTCCGCTCAAGCGCAAGCGCCGCGACCTGGTCATCAACGTGATGGGCTGTCTGGTCGGGGTGCGCGGGGTGGAGAAGCTGCGCGAGGCGCTGCCGATGGTGGACGTGTTCTCGCCGCCTTCCGAGCCGGGGCCGCTGGTAAGGCTGCTGCTGGAGCGCGAGGGCCGCGACTTGGCCGAGGCCGAGACCCTGCAGCGCTTTGCCTATCAGGATGCGGCCACCACGGTGCTCAATCCGCAGGACGGCGCCTTTCCATTGCCATTAGCCGAGCGCGGCAAGCTGGTCTCCGCGTATGTGCCGGTCGTCTATGGCTGCTCGTGGGGCTGCACCTTCTGCATCATCCCGTTCCGGCGCGGCGTCGAGCGCTCGCGCCCGGTGGGCGAAATCGTCGCCGAGGTTCGCTCACTCGTTGCGCAGGGCGTGAAGGAAGTGACGCTGCTCGGCCAGATTGTGGACCGCTACGGCAAGGACATCCCCGACGGCCCGAATCTGGCGCAGCTGCTGCGCATGGTTCATGACGTGGACGGCCTCGAGCGCATTCGCTTCCTCACCTCGCACCCGAACTTTATGACCGACGAGCTGCTGCGCACCGTGGCCGAGCTGCCCAAGGTCTGCGAGCACATCGAGGTGCCCGTGCAGGCCGGCGACGATGAAGTGCTGGCGAACATGAAGCGCGGCTACACCAGCGCAGACTATCGCCAGCTGGTGGAGCGCATTCGCGCCATCATCCCCAACGTCTCCATCGCCACCGATATCATCGTCGGTTTTCCCGGCGAGACGGCGGAGCAGTTCCAAAAGACCTACGACCTGCTGGCCGAGCTGAAGCTGGACGTGGCGCATCTGGCGCGGTATTCGCCGCGCCCCGGCACCGTAGCCGCGCGCCGCATGAGCGATGACGTGCCCGAGGATGAGAAGATGCGGCGCTTCCGGCTACTGGAGGAACTTCAGGCGCAGGTTGCCGCCGAGATCAATGCCCGCTACCTCGGCCAGACGGTGGAGGTGTTGGTGGAAGAGAACCACAAGGGCAAATGGAGGGGCCGCACTCGCACCAACAAGCTGGTCTTCTTCACCGATGCCGCTGACTGGCGGGGCCGCACCGCGCGAGTGACCATTACCCACACCGGCGCCTGGAGCCTGCAGGGTGAGTTACAGCCCGCTTCTGTTCCATTGCCCATTCTGGCCTGAGCCGAAATAAGGCCGCGTCCCGGCGCGCAGGCCTGGGCTGCAATGGGGGATGTTAGGAGATCGGCAGGACGTAGGAGTGGTTGGGGAGGTAGGTATCATACTCTCACCACCACCCGCGCGCGCGGAACCAGATGAGCATCGCCACAGGAGTGATAATCATGCTGGCGATCGCCATCCACAACAGCACGTCGTTGTCGAAGGGGATGCCCGCAAAGTTCATCCCGAAGAAGCCGGCCAGGAATGAAATGGGCAATAGGATTACGCTGGTGATGGTCAGCGTCTTCATGATTTCGTTCTGCCGATTGGCGATGACGGAGAGGTAGGTTTCCAGCACGCCGCCGATGAGGTCGCGCAGGCTCTCGTTGAGGTCCACCAGCCGCACCAGATGGTCGTAAACGTCGCGGAAGTACACGCGGTCTCTGGCATCAATGAAGGGGTAGTCGTCGCGGGCCAGCCGGTTGAGCACCTCACGTTGCGGGCCGATGATGCGCCGCAGGTTCAGTAAGGCGTGCCGAACGGCAAAGATTTTGTTCAGGGTGCGCTGGGTGGGGTTGGCGAAGACCTCCATTTCCAGTCGGTCAATGACGTCGTCCAGCTCGTCTACCACCGGCAGGTAATCGCTGGTGATCAGGTCGAGCAGGTCATATAGCAGGTGGTCGGCGCCGTGCTCCAGGCGGCGCGGGTCGTTGCGGTTGTTGTTCCACAGCCGGTCGAGCGCGTGGATCGGCTCGGCGTGCAGCGTCACCAGAAAGTTCGCGCCGAGGAAGATGTCCAGCTCACGCGTCGTCACCCGGATTGGCTCCCGCTCCAGCTCTACGCCGTGCACGTTGATGTAAACGGCATCGCCCCAGTTGTCAATCTTGGGCACATGCTCTTCGCGCAAGGCGTCGTCAATCGCCAGCGGGTGGAAGCCGAAGATGTCGCGCAGGATCGGCTCGAC
>JANWXR010000224.1 GCA_025057205.1 Anaerolineales bacterium
TCCATCTGCTTCATTCGTTCAATCCGTTCAATCCGCTGACAATCAACCTCATCCGCTCCATCCGTTACCCCATCCGCCGCCAGCCATCCGCTCCATCTGCTTCATTCGTTCAATCCGTTCAATCCGCTGACAATCAACCTCATCCGCTCCATCCGTTACCCCATCCGCCGCCAGCCATCCGCTCCATCTGCTTCATTCGTTCAATCCGTTCAATCCGCTGACAATCAACCTCATCCGCTCCATCCGTTACCCCATCCGCTGCCAGCCATCCGCCCCATCCGCTCCATCCGCTCATCCGCTCAATCCGTTGGCAGCCATCCGCTCCATCCGTTACCTCATCCGTTGCACATCCGCTGCCCATGCGCCGAAAGGCTACTCAACCACCACCGGCGTCTCGCTCACCTGTCCGTTTACAATGCGGAAGGCCCGCCCGCGCCATTGGCCATGCGCGTCGGGGGAGCAGATGAGGTACAGCGAGTCGGGATAATACGCTTCGGCAATGTCGGTGAGGGAGGGCGTCGCCGGGCCGTGGGGGTGCGAGTGGTAAATGGCCGTCAACTCCAGGCCGGCAGCCTCGATGGCCAGCATGGCCTCTAGTTGTCGGGCCGGGTCCATCCTGTAACGGACCGGGCTGCGCGCGGCGTTTTCCACCGCAATCACCTGCTCCACCACGCCGGCGCACCCGCCCAACAGCCCGCAGGCCTCGTTGGGCAATTCACGGGTCAGATGTTCTGTGATGAGGCGCCACTGGGAGGCCGTCAGCCGCAGGCTCACGACGCGCATTATACCGCTTCGGCCCGGCGGATTTCGAACCTTGACGCCGCCGCGCTCCCCGGCATATACTTGCACTGAATTTAGGCGCGACTAAAAAATTATTTTGGAATGCCAAGATGATTTCTCACGCCGTCGAGGACTACCTGAAAGCCATCTACGAAATCGAGGAGGATGTCGGGCACGTGACCACCTCGCTGCTGGCGATGCATCTGGCAGTGGCGCCGGCCTCGGTCACCGGCATGGTGCAGAAGCTGGCCAAGGCCCGCCCGCGGCTGGTGAACTACGAGCGCCATCAGGGCGTGACGCTCACCCCTGCCGGGCGCAAGATCGCCCTCGAGGTCATCCGCCACCATCGCCTGATCGAGCTGTACCTCGCCGAAGCGCTCGGCTACGACTGGGATAAGGTGGACGCCGAGGCCGAGAAGCTGGAGCACGTCATCTCCGAGGAGTTCGAAGACAAGATCGCCGCCCTGCTCGGCGACCCGACCGTAGACCCGCACGGCGACCCCATTCCGACCAAAGACGGCACGGTGGCCGAGGCTTGCCGCCTCCCCCTCTCCGCCATCGAGCCGGGCTGCACCGTGCGCGTCGCCCGCGTCCGCGACGCCGACCCGGAGTTCCTGCGCTACCTGGCCGAGCTGGGCCTAACGCTCCGGGCACAGGTCACCGTCACCAAGCGCGCGCCCTTCGACGGGCCGCTGCACATTGCAGTCGGCGAGGCCGGAGCGCCGGTGCGCACACACGCGCTAGGCCGCAGCGTCACCGACAGGATTTTTGTGGAGAGGCAATAGGTCGCTGAAGGTTCCCATCGTGAAACACGAACGCTCAAAGTTGATGAGCAACCGATTGCTTTTTTCACTGTTGATGCTGAGCCTGACGCTGGCGGCCTGCGCGCCCACGGCCGGTGGCAGCCCACGCAACGACCTCGCCGGTCGGCAAATCAACGTCGTCGCCACGGTAGGCATGATTGCCGACGCGGTCAAGAACGTCGGCGGTGAGCGCGTCAACGTTACCGCGCTGATGGGGCCGGGCGTGGACCCGCACTTGTACAAGCCCACCGCCAGCGACGTGCAGAAGCTGGAAAGCGCCGACATCATCTTCTACGGCGGCCTAGAACTAGAAGGCCGCATGACCGACACCTTCGTGAAGCTGGCGCGCGCCGGCAAACCGACCTTCTCGGTGAGCGAGGACATTGACCCCGCGCGCCTGCGCCAGCCTATCGAGTTCGAGGGCAAATACGACCCGCACATCTGGTTCGACGTGACCCTGTGGCAGGAAGCGGTGCGCAAGATCAACAAGGAGCTGGCCGCGCTCGACCCCGGCTCGCGCGACCTGTATCAGCGCAACACCGACGCCTACCTGAAGCAACTCGACGAGCTGCATCAGTACGTCAAAACGCAGATTGCCGGCCTCCCTGAATCCAGCCGCGTGCTCATCACCGCCCATGACGCCTTCGGCTACTTCGGGGCGCAGTACGGCATGGAAGTGCGCGGCCTGCAGGGCACCAGCACGGCCACCGAGGCCGGCGCTAAAGACGTGCAAGACCTGGCCGCCTTCATCTGCGAGCGCGGCATCAAGGCCATCTTCGTCGAGTCATCCGTGCCGCAGGCCACCATCGAGGCCGTACAGGCAGCGGCTCAAGCCCGAGGCTGCCGGGTTGCTATCGGCGGGCAACTGTTCTCGGATGCGATGGGCAGCGAAGGCACGCCCGAAGGCACGTATATCGGCATGGTGCGGCACAACGTGGATACGATTGTGAAGGCGCTGCGGTGACTTGAGATTTGAGATTGGAGATTGAGTCTCGAATCTCCAATCTCAAATCTCAAATCTCAAATCTCAAATCTCCAATTCCCAAGATGAGCAACAACTACCCCGTCCTCATCCGCGACCTGACGGTGGCCTACCGCGACCAGCCGGTGTTGTGGGACATTGACCTCGCCGTGCCGGCGGGCAGCC
>JANWXR010000225.1 GCA_025057205.1 Anaerolineales bacterium
AAATTGGGGCACTGTACTGTAGCCCGACGCCATATAGGCCGCCGCTGAGTGCAGAACGGGCGTTGTCGCCGGCGGGGGGACGACCACGACCCGCGCTTCGGGCTGCTGCGGCTCATACGATGGAGCTGGCTGGTTTGCCGCGAGCGTGCGCGTCGCAAACCACACCACGATCAAACTGGTGGGGATGCTGGCGGCAACCCCGGCCACTACGCCCACCATCACGGACATCGCCTCCGCCGACAGCCGCTGCCCGACCACGATCGCCAGCGTGATGGCGAAAGCCAGACCCAGACAGAGCCAAAAAAAACGAGTCTTCATCGAACACCTGCCTTCTGACGTTTTGCCCCGGCCCCGATCTCACCGTTGACACCGAGCCAGAAATGATTGACCAGAACCGATTTACTCGGCAGCAGACGCAGGCCTGCCACGGCCGTTTCGCCGCCGGAGGGCAAAAGGCTCGGATGCACATAGCACACCGTCGGCTGCTCGCCGTACTTGTTTCGGAAGTACTCCGCTGCGCGCGCTACCTTCTCGGCCAGCGAGCGCCGCGCGTCGTCATCGCTCCACAACATTCCAGTATCCATAGCAACCTGCCTCAGTCATCAATCTTCAGTCTTTAGTCCTCAGTTGTCAGAACTAAAACCGCAACATCACAGCGTCCCAGTCCCGCGCCGGCAGCCAGGCCGCCTGAAAACGAATCACCTGGCCGGAGGCGACCGCGATGAAGTCTCCACGGCCTAAGAGCCTCTCCGCGCCTGTTCCTGAAATTCCTGCCGCCGTGCGCGCGTCTTCGGCGCTGCTCACTTTGCCCACCAGCCGGACCGGGAAATTCGCCTTGAGCATCCCGCCGATGGCTGCGGCGGAGGGCTTCTGCACGCCGGCGACGAGATGCAAGCCGGCCTCACGCCCGCGCTGCGCGATCCGCACCAGCGCGATCTCCACTTCCTTGCCGCCCGTCGTTAGCAAGTCGTGCAGCTCATCCACGGCGACGATGATGCGCGGCGACGACACGCCTTCGCGGTCGCGGCGTTCCATCTCCGCCACCAGCCTCTCTAACAGGCGACGCGCCGCGATGGGTTCGGTCGCCACGTCGTCGAGCGTGTGCGGTAAAGCGGCGAGCGGACCGAAGCCGCGGCCCTTCGGGTCAATCAGCGCAAGTTGCAGCTTAGACTGGCGGTTGCTCAACGCCAGCGAGACCAGCATGGCGCGCATCAGGTCAGTCTTGCCGGAGCCGGTTGCGCCTGCGACCAACACATGCGCCACATCGGGGGAAGGGAGGCGGATGAGGAGCGGGCGGCCATCCTCGGACAAGCCGAGGCAGGCGGTGAGAGGGGGAATGCCGCCCAGGCTCTTGAGGAGCGGCAACAGGCGCACCGGCTCGGCGTCGGGGCGCGGCACCTCGACGGCCAGCGCCTCGCCCTCGCGTGAAACGCGCACATCCTGCGCGCCGAGGGCCAGCGCGAGTTCTTCAGACAAGTTACGAACGGTAGCGACACGGGCACCCAGCGCCGGAGTTAGATGAAAACGGATCCAGCGTGGCGAGACGGTGCCGCCATGGACGCGCACCGGCACTCTATGAGAAGCTAGAACCCGTTCGATCCGGTCACATTGAAAATTGAGATACTCCTGGCTCAATCTGGCCTGCATGGAACACCGTTTGGAAAACAAGTTGGGGTTTCAGCAGGCAACCATGACCGGTTTCAGGAGACGCTACGTTGCTGTGAATGGTTACCAGAATATTTGTTCTAAATACTACAGAACAAACACTCTGGAGTCAAGAAACCAAACCTTAAATTTTCGACAATCCGTTCTACGCCTTGTAGCACAGAAAATTCAAGCTTGACCCATAGGAACATCCGGTCTAAAATGATGGCAAAATTCGCTCATTTGTGCTGACTATTCCATGTGCACAAGGACGATCCGTCATCGGAGGCTGAAATGGCAAAGGCGAAGCTCTCTCCGCGACAGCAAGAGATATTGAAATTCATCAGTCGCTTTAGTGAAGAGCATCAATATCCCCCAACCATTCGAGAGATTGGCGAGGCTGTTGGCATCTCGTCCACATCCGTCGTCAACTACAACCTAGATAAGCTGGCGGAGGCAGGCTACATTGTGCGCACCAAGCGAATGTCGCGCGGCGTGCGGCTGGCCGAGGCGACGCGCAACTCAGCAGGCGAAGTAGTCAGAGTCCCGGTGGCCGGTTTCATCTTCGCCAGCAACCCCGTCATGGTAGGCGATACGGCCCAAACAGACGCCGACGAGTATATTGACCTGACTCGCGGCCTGGTCAAAGACAGCGGCGAGCTATACGCGCTTCGTGTCAAGGGCGACTCGATGATTGACGCCATGGTGAACGACGGCGACATCGTCATCATGAAGAAGACGGATCGCGTACACAACGGCGAGATGGCCGCCATCTGGCTGACCGACCGCAACGAGACCACGCTGAAGTATTTCTATCAGGAAGGCAACCGCATACGGCTCCAACCCGCCAACCCCTCCATGGAACCGATCTATGTGGATAACCCCGCACAGGTTCAGATTCAGGGCAAGGTGATGCTGGTGATGCGGCAGCTATCGTAGTAGGCTTCGGCCTTATGGTCTCTTTGGTGTGCACGCAAAGGTTGTCAGCGAATTGCCAAATTCGGCGCTACAACAAGCTGGCAACGCGCTGGTTATGTCGTTC
>JANWXR010000226.1 GCA_025057205.1 Anaerolineales bacterium
CGGCGCACCGGCGGCAGACGGCAGGCCGATGGCCAGCGGCGGACAGTGGATGGCGGTCAGGCGACGCGCAGCCGCGAAGAACTGCTCGACGCCATCGCCGGGCTGGACGACGATTACGCCTCCGGCAAAGTGCCGCGGGCCGAGTACGAGCGCGAGCGCGCCCGGCTGAAGGACGAACTCAAGAAAATTTGGGGATAGGGGTGCTCTCCACTGGAGCTCATCTGTGACATCTGCTCAATTACTTGAGCTGTGACTGTTTATAAGCCGCCAGGGTGCGCGCTTTGACGGCGCTGCGGTCCACGATAGGGCGGGGGTAGTGTTCGCCCAGCACCACGCCGCAGGCGCGCTGTTCGAGCGGCGTCATCTCCCAGGGGGCGTGCAGGAATTTGTCCGGCACGTTGGCCAGCTCCGGCAGCCAGCGACGCAGGAACGCGCCATACGGGTCGAACTTCTGGCTTTGCAGCACCGGGTTGAAGATGCGGAAGTAGGGCGCGGCGTCGGTGCCCACGCCGGCCGTCCATTGCCAGCCGCCGTTGTTGGCCGCCGGGTCGCCGTCCACCAGCTTTTCCATGAAGTAATGCTCGCCGAGCCGCCAGTCAATCAGCAAATCCTTCACCAGGAACGACGCGACAATCATGCGCCCCCGGTTGTGCATCCAGCCGAGCGTGTTGAGCTGCCGCATGCAGGCATCCACTACGGGGTAACCGGTGAGGCCCTGTTGCCAAGCGGCGAGTTCGTCCGGCGCCTCGCGCCAGGGGATGTTGCGCAGCGAAGGGTTGAACGCCTGAGTCAGCACGTCGGGGAAGTGATAGAGGATGTTGAGATAGAACTCGCGCCAGATCAGCTCATTCAGCCAGGTCTCTGCGCCCTTGCGTGCCGTTTGGTCCTTCGCGTTGCGCCCGGCCTCCAGCGCCGCGACGACCGCCGTCCGCGCCGAGAGCAGTCCGAAGCGAAAGTAGGGCGAGAGCGCCGATGTGCCTTCTAGGTCAAGGCGATTTCGGTCGTCGCTATAGTTGAAGATGCGTTTGGAGACGAAATCGGCCAGTCGCCGTTGCGCTTCGGCTTCGGTGGGGGGGAAGTGGGTGGGGGTGGGTAGAAGAGGGATGACCGATGATTGAAGACTAATAGGCACGTTGGGGAGAGCGGCAGGCGCGGGGAGAATGTCGCGGGCGGTGGGCAGGGGACGCGCCTTCCACGCTTTGCTGAACGGTGTGAAGACGGTGTACGGGCCGCCGCCCTGCTTTTGCACGGACTGCGGGTGATGCACGGTCACGCCGCCGGTCAGAGTCAGGGGCAGCGTGCGCTGCACGGCCAGGTCGCGTCGGCGGGCGTAGGGGCTGAAGTCTTCCTCTGCGAAGATGGCCGTCGCGCCGGTCTCGGCCAGCAGCTCGCGCAGCACGTCTATCGGGCGGCCTTCACGCACGATCAGCCGCGAGCCGCGCGCCTGGAGTTCGGCGTCGAGCGCGCGCAGCCCGCCGAAGAGAAAGGCCCGGCGATTCTCGGCATGGGCGTGGTAACGTGAGCCGAGCGCCGCCGGGTCGAGGATGAAGACGGGGATCACCGACCCATGCAGAAGCGCGGCGTGAAGGGCAGGGTTATCGTGCAAACGCAGGTCGCGGCGGAGCCACCAGAGAGCGGAAGGCATAGAGATAGAAAGTGGAAAGTAGAAAGTAGTGGGCCGGTGTTGCTCTTACATATCCAGCAGGCCGCTTTGGCCGGTCTGGTAGGCTTCGAGGATTTTCTGGGCGACGGCTTCGGGCGCGAGGGCGTTGGCCGGCATGCGGAACGGGACTTTCTTCCAGAACGGCGTATTGACTGCGCCGGGCCGCACGACGGTGATTTTGCGCGTCCGCTCTTCCTTGCGGAACGCCTCGGCAAAGGCCTCCAGGCCGGCTTTGGCGGCGGCGTAGGCGCTCAGGCCGGGCAGGCGCATCCGCTCCTGCACCGCGCCGATGAAGAACAGGTGGGCGTCCGGCGCAAGCAGCGGCAGGCTGGCCTGGACGGTCAGCAGCGCACCGGTCAGGTTGGCATCCAGGATGCGTTGCAGCGTCTCCGGTTTGGTGTCGGCGACTTTTTCAGAGGCGATGTCGCCGGCGGCGTAAACCCACAACTTGATGTCCGACAGTTCCTGGGCGATAGCCAGCACGGCGCGTTGCACGGCGAGCGGGTCGGCGACATCGGCGTCAAAGGCGTGGGGCGTGAGCGCAGCGATGGGCGTGGAGTCGCGGGCGACGGCGCCGACCGTCCAGCCTGCGCCGGCAAGCTGTGTGACGAGCGCGCGACCGATGCCGCCGGCCGCGCCCCAGATGAGGGCAGAGTCCGTCGTTGTTTCTGTGTACATCACCAGAAATCTATCGCTGAAGCGCCATTACTTAGCTAAGCGCTGGATTAAGAATTACATACTTCCACAGGCCATATTGGCCTAAGAAGAAAAGACCAACCCAGCCAACTGCACGCAAAAGCCGAACTCGCCGGCTTTCGTATTCCCAAAGACTGCCGAGCAGTGCTCCAAGAGGGATCAAGATTGGAAAAAGATAGCGTCCTTGCCATTGCAGGTCGTAAGTCCAGGAGTTATAGAGTGATGCACCAACACTTACGATGACGGTTGCGAAAGTGAGCCACAACAGCGTTCGTGTCTGCGCCGATAAGCGCGTCCAATTGAAGTAGATTGTGTAGG
>JANWXR010000227.1 GCA_025057205.1 Anaerolineales bacterium
TCGGGATATTCGAAGGGAGCCGAGCGTGGTGGCAACTACGTCAGCGCCCGCAGCCGGCCCGAAACATCCGCCTCCTTACTTTTTACTCTTCTTCTTTTCCTTCCCTCTTCCCTCCTCCTTTCTTTTCTTTTTGCCCTTGTGCTTTAGCGCCGCCTCCAAGTCGTCACGCACGGCCTGCATGGGGATGCCCAGGCGGTAGGCGGCGGCGCTCAAGGCGTGCGAAGCGACCGGCCCGGCCATCAGCAGAAAGAGCATCAGCAACAGCCCTTTGCCGAAGCCAAGCGGTGTCCAGTCAATGGCCGCCACCAGCAACAGGATGACGCCGAAGGTGCTGACCTTGCCGGTAGCGTGCAGGCGCGTGTACACGTCCGGCAGGCGAATCATGCCGAGGACGCCGAGCACGGAGAACGTTGTGCCGGCGACAACGGCAAGAAAGGCGATGAGTTGGAGTATGAAGTCCATCTGTCCTCAACAAACTGTTCGGTCTTTTTTGGGTGAGTATCTCGCACAAAGCGCGCGAGGAGGTTGCTAGTGGTGACCATCCTCAAAAGATTTTATGGTCGGCCATGTACTTTGCCAGCGCAATGGTGCCCACCGTGCCCAGCGCGGCCAGACCAAGCGCCATGTCAATGTAAAGGCTCTGTCGTTCAATCAGGGCGACCAGCACCAGCACTGCCAGGATCAGTGTGCCGGTTACATCGGCGCCGATTAGTCGGTCTATGGGGTTTTCGCCGCGCCAGACTTTCCACACACATACGGAAATCAGCGAGATATGGATGACCAGCGCAGCGTACAGCGTGAAATCGAGAACGGCTTGCATGTTGCCTGAGCGTACGCAATACGGGATACGGGATACGTGATACGTGATACGGAATACGTATTCCGTATCACGTGACGATCTTTTCCAGTAACGCCCGGCGTTTGGCCTGCTCCTCCTCAGCAGTGGCGCCGCTGCTCTCGACGTCCAGGCAGTGCACATACATCGTGCCGTCTTCGGCGATCTCCATCACCATTTCGCCGGGGGTGATGGTGATGGCGTGCGCGCTGAGGGCCGTGCCCCATGGCCCCATGCCCGAACGAATGGCCACGATGCCCGGATGGATCGGTAGCTTGGGGTCGAGCACGATGCGGGCCACGATCAGGCCGCTGCGGATGATGTCCACCGCCAGCCTTGCCAGGTACACCGGCAAGGCCCAGGCCGCGCCGAGCAGCTGCCGGGCCGCGATCATGCCGCGCCGGGGATATTCCAGCGCCGCCATGCCTGCTCCCAACAACAGACCGATGATGATGTTGGCCGGCTCGAAGTTGCTTGTCAGGCCCAGGTAAACGAGTGAGAGCGCCAGGGTCACCAGAACAAAGCGCAACATATGTCTTACCCTCTGACCAGTTGCAGCGCCTGGATGTAATTGGTCGGGTCGCCGAGCCAGACCGCCGTCGCGTTTGCCAGCGCCAGCAGCGGCTCGCCCCACACGCCCAGCACCACGCTGAGCGCAATCAGCAGGGCGGGGGCGAAGAGCTGGTCTCCCGGTTTGACCTTGACGCCATCAGCCGGCGGTTGCCACCAGATGCGCTCGAAGGCGCGTGCTATGTACACCAGCGAGATCAGGCTGCCAACGCCGGCCAATGCCAGCACAAGGTAGTCACCAACCTCCACGCCGCTGCGGAACACCAGCAGCTTGCTGAGGAAGCCGTTGAGCGGCGGGATGCCGACCAGCCCCAACCCGCCGAGCAGGAACAGCGCACCGGCGACCGGCAGGTACTTGCCCAGCCCGGTCAGCACTTCGAACGAGGCCGTCTTGACCGGCGCGCGGCTGGCGAGGTAACCGGCCAGCATCAGCATCGCTGCCTTGAGCAAGGCATGATTGAACGCGAACACCACCGCCGCGGCCAGCGCCGGCGGCGTGCCCCAGCCGATGGCGATAAGGATGTAGCCGATTTGCCCGAGCGTGGAGTAGGCCAGCATCCGTTTGGCGTTATGGGTGCCGGCTGCGGATAGCCCACCGAAAAACAGCCCGACCACGCCCAGCGCGACCAGCACGGCGCGCAGCCCGTCGCTCTGCCCGGCATAGAGCAGCGTCGTCAGGCGGATGAAACCGTAGACGCCCAGCTTGACAACCACCGACGAAAGCAACGCCGAGATGGCCGTAGGCGCCGTCGCGTGAAAGTCCGGCTGCCAGAAGTGAAAGGGCACCACCGCGCTCTTGATCATGAAAAAGCCGGCGAGCATGGCCAGCGCGATGCCCACCAGCGGCCGGTCGGGAGCGGCGGCGATGCGCCTGGCCAGGTCGGCCAGATTGAGCGTACCGTAGCTAATATACAGGCTGCCGCAGGCGATGAGGAGACAGATGCCGGCCAGCGTGCTGACGTAGAAATACTTGAAGGCCGCTTCCACGCCGAGCCGGTCGTCGGAGATGGCGGTCAGCGCGGTGGCGGAAATCACCAGCAGCTCGGCAAAGACGAACAGATTGAACAGGTCACCGGTGAGCATGGCGCCGGTCAGGCCGGTGGTCAGGGTCAGCAGCAGCGTGTAAAAGGTCGGGTACGTGGTAGCTGCCTCGCGGCTGCCGAGGGCGTACAGTGCGCAGGCGGCGATGACCAGCTGGCACATGAGCGCCATCGTTGCCGAAAGTAAGTCGCCGACCAGACTGATGCCAAACGGCGCCGCCCACCCGCCGAC
>JANWXR010000228.1 GCA_025057205.1 Anaerolineales bacterium
CTGCTGCCGGCGAATTGCCTTCGATCACCGTGCCGGGCGTGGGCGCGTTCAGCTCCGGGCTGATTGTGCTGGCGCTGGCCTTCGCAATCATCTGGTTCGTGTTCAGCCGTTGGACGCAGGGGTATGAATGGCGGCTCACCGGGCAGAACGCGCTGTTTGCGCGGCTGGGCGGCGTAAAGATCGAGGATAACTACGTGACGGTGATGCTGGTGACGGGCGCGCTGGCCGGGCTGGCCGGCGGCCTGCTGGTGATGGCCGGGCCGGGCCGCTTCGTGCGCGGCCTGGGCGCGAACTATGCCTGGGACGGCATCATGATCGCCGTCGTCGCCAACAGTGGGCTGGTGGCCACGCTGCTCTATGGCCTGTTCTTCGGTGCGCTCCAGACCGGCGCGCTGGGCATGGAGTTGATCACCGCCGTGCCCAGCGAGTTCATCCTGGTAGTGCAGGCGCTCATCGTCCTGATCGTGGTCGCCGGCCGGGGCCGCCTGAGCGCGTGGCTGGAGACGCTGGCCGCGCAGCGAAAACTCGCAAGACCTCACGCCGACCCTGCGGGCACACCGACGCCCTGAAATCAACTATGACTCTACTGCAAAAACTATGATCTCACCGCAAAGCCGCGAAGAGCGCGGCGAGGAGCGCAAAGGATTCGCTTTTGTTTTTCTTAGCGTTCTTAGCGTCTTCGCGGTTCAAAGGGACTTTTTTCGGTAGAACCAACTATGCGTCTGCTGATTGGTCTGCTCAACGGTACGCTCTCCAGCGCGACGCCGATCCTGCTGGCCGCGCTCGGCGGCGCGTTCACCTACTGCGCCGGCACGTTCAACATCGCGATGGAGGGGATGATGCTGGTCGCCGCCTTCTGCGCCGTGCTCGGCTCGTACTTCTCCGGCAGCTGGCTCGTCGGCGTCCTATGCGGCGTGGCGGGCAGCACCTTGCTGGCGCTGATCTTCATCCTTTTCGCCATCGGCCTCCAGACCGACGAGTTCGTCACCGGAATCGCCCTCAACCTGTTTGCCGTCGGCGCGACCACCTACCTGCTGCGGCAAATCTTCAATGTAAAAGGGAGCCTGGCCGACGCCCGCATTCAGGCCATCCCTGCCGTAGACATTCCGCTTCTCGCAAACCTCCCGCTCATCGGCGAGGTGCTCAGCGGGCAGAACCTGATGGTGTACGTGGCGGCGCTGGCGGTGCTGCTCTGCGGCTATCTGATTTTTCGCACACCGTTCGGGCTGCGCCTGCGCGCCGCCGGCTACAACGCCCCCGCCCTCGACGCCAGCGGCGTGCCGGCCTGGCGGGTGCGCGTCATCGCTTTGCTCCTCTGCGGCGTGTTGTGCGGGCTGGCGGGCGCGTACCTGTCACTCGGCTACGTTCGCCTGTTTGCAGAGAACATGTCCGCCGGGCGCGGCTGGATTTCGCTGGCTGCCATCATTCTGGTGGGCGGCCATCCCGGCAGCATCGCGCTCGTCTCGTTGCTCTTCGGTTTTTCCGGCGGCCTCGACCTGTTCCTTCAGACCTACGATATCCCTGCACAGTTCACCGGCATGGCGCCGTACTTGGCCACACTGCTGGCGCTATACGTGTACGCGCGGCGCCGGCGAACACGAACATTGCTGAGCCGCAGCTAACGGCCGCGGGCATCGCTACTCTGTAATCCGGCGAAAATGAGTCCGTCTGGAACGTCAGTCCGCCGTCAGCCGGTGTCCATACCCAAAGTGCTGCTAAACTGATATAAATCAGGCCTATGCCCGACCCTCTGCTTTACGTCCCGCTACTGTTGTGTCTGGCCGGAAGCCTGGCCGCGCTGTTGCTTCGACCGTTCACCGTTAGCGGGCGGTTGTCGCTGCCCGCCGCCGGCTGGTTGCTGGCGACTGTGCCTTTGGCCGCCCTCATCACGCTGCTGCTGCGCGTGCCGCTGCTCGATGAAGCGAAGGCACTCACCTTGAGCCTGCCCTGGCTGCCCAGCCTTGACCTGAGCGCCGGCCTGTACCTCGACCACCTGGCCGCGCTGTTCGGCCTGCTCATCACCGGCATCGGGACGTTGGTCGTCGTTTATGCCGGTTATTACTTCCGCGGCGACGGCACGGCCTGGCGCTTCCTGTGCTACCTGCTGCTCTTCATGGCAGCGATGCTCGGTCTGGTGCTGGCCGGTGACGTGATCACGCTTTTCGTTTTCTGGGAGGGCACCAGCCTGACTTCGTATCTGTTGATCGGCTACAAATACAAGGACGAGGCGGCGCGGCGCGGCGCGTTCAAGGCACTGTTCATCACAGGCGGCGGGGGCATCGCCCTGCTCGGCGGGCTGCTGTTCGTCGCTTTCGTCGCCGGCGGCGCAGATTTTCAAACCATCCTGAAGAGCGGCGACGTATTACGCGCCAGCCCGCTCTACCCGGTGATGCTCGGCCTGGTGGCCTTTGGTGCGTTCACCAAGAGCGCGCAGTTCCCGGCGCACATCTGGCTCCCCGACGCGATGAGCGCGCCCACGCCGGCCAGCGCCTTCCTGCACTCGGCTACGATGGTGAAAGCGGGCATCTACCTAATGGCTCGCCTCAACCCGGCCCTCGGCGGCACGGAGGCGTGGTTCTGGCTGCTCGGCGCGTTCGGGGCGGCGACGATGCTGGTCGGCGCGTACCTTGGCCTGAAGCAGAACGACCTGAAGGCGCTGC